>JAQCJA010000409.1 GCA_027593305.1 bacterium | reverse complement strand
AGGGAAACTGGACGGTACGCGTCGACGACTGGGGGCGTACGGTGCGCACCCGGGATGGTGCCTACTTCGACGAAGTCCTGGAGGTACCCATTCCGCCTGGCAGTGATCCGGAGCGCCTCTTCTTCGACGCACCCTGCCTCGATCTGCGCTACGACATCGACGCGGGAGACCCACGGGCGACGGCGCTGCACCTGGCGCACGACAAGGCCCATTACTGTGTCTTCGGCAAGACGGGCGGACCCTATCTGCGCACCAGTTTCCTGCGTGGCACCGAACAGTTTCTCATGGACATTGCCATGGATCCGCCCCTGGCGCGGGCGCTGGCTGACAGGATGGCCGATCACCTCATCAACATCGCTGTGGAACAGTTGCGCCGCTGGGATCTGACCGACACGGGGGTCTGGATCTATGATGACATGGCCCACAATGGTGGCCCCATGTGTTCGCCGGCGTCCTTTGAAGAGGTCTTTCTGCCCGCGTACCGCCGCATGATCAAAGCCTACAAGCAGGCGGGGGCGCGCTACGTAATCCTGCACTCCGACGGCAATATCCTGCCGATCCTCGATATGCTCGTTGATGCCGGCATCGATGGGCTCAATCCGCTCGAGCGCCGCGCCGGCATGGTCGCCGAAGAACTGCGGGTGCGCTACCCACAGCTCATCCTCACAGGTGGCATGTGCAACACACAGACCCTGCTCCGTGGCACGACGGCCGAAATCGAAGCTGAGACCCGAAAGCTCATCGATCTGGGGCCAATGACGCGGCACTCCAGATTGCTCAGGCATTCGGCCAGCAGGGGTGGTCGCACCTTGCTGGCGGGCGTTGCGGTGAATCCTGTGGCGGCGAATTTGTCCGTCTCGCGGCCGGAATGTGTGCCGCAGTAGAGCACGTCAGCCGCCAGATCGGCACCTGGTACGGCAAAGACGAACTGCCCCGTCGCCGTGATGTTGGCGCAGCTGTGGCTCTTTGCCCCCAGGCCGATGGCGATCACCGGCGGCTCCATGCCGGCGCACATCGCCCAACCGACGGCGATCAGATTGGGCTTGCCTGCCTCGTCCACCGATGACACCAGGGCAATCCGTTCGGGTGCGCCCCAGGCGTGGGTCGCCCGGGTCAACTCCTGTGGTTTCATGATCTCATCCTTGTATATGTGCGGGACACGGTTTTCTCTCGAAGGTTTCATGGATTGGCAGTTCCTCGGCAGCTTGCCACGATGGTACGACTTGTCCTAGGCTGTATGGCAGGATCATGTGTGCTGTGCCAGCCGACCGACGGGAGCTGATGATGCGTGACGGAGATCTGCAGAATCTGTTGCTGCGACACCGAGGATTCTGGCGCCGCCAGGGAGACAGACCCCTGCTGTCGGTGTCGCCCCATCGGCCGTTGGAGGAGCGCGGTGGTATCCCGCTTGCGGATGGCACGAGATCGACGGACGGGCTCCTGATCACACCCGACCTGCTCGAGCCGGCCCGGTTCTACGGTGACCCTTCGCCGTCCGAGGTGATCAGCGGCGACTTCCTGGTCGGTCATGCCCCACCGGGCATGTGCTGGACGGAGGCCGCCTTCGGTTGCCCCGTGCGCATCGTCACGGGTGGCCCCTGGGCGGAGCCCTTTGTCAAAGACTGGCAGGACGAGACACCCATCACACCCGACGAACGATGGATCAGCAAACTCGACGCCTTCGTCCGTTATCTCGTGCAGCGCGCCGCTGGGCACAACCCCGTCGTGCAGCCGCTGTTGCGCGGG
Organism: bacterium; assembly: GCA_027593305.1. GTDB lineage: Bacteria > Latescibacterota > UBA2968 > UBA8231 > UBA8231 > UBA8231. Next base: position 2,962 of record JAQCJA010000409.1, on the reverse strand, counting down.
CCGGTGGACATGATGTTTGCCGGACTCGGTCACGAGGAGGCGTGTATCGCCGTCAAGACGGCACCGGAGGCTGCGGATCGGATCCTGGCAGAATGTGCCGCGTTGTTCACTCGCATGGCACAGATGCGTCTGGCCGGCACGCCCCGTTTCGCTGATGGCTATCTCTCCAGTTTCGGCATCTGGTCGCCCGGAACCGTCGTGCGCACGCAGGTGGACAACGCCTCGTTGTTGTCACCGGCAACCTACCGTAAGCGTGTGTTGCCCTTCGACCGCAAGGTCTTCGAAGCCTTCGACACGACCCTGATCCACCTGCACTCGTGCTGTCTGCACATCATCGATGACCTGCTGCAGGAGGAGGCGCTGGATTGCATCCAGGTATCCATCGATTACCCGGGGGGACCGTTGGCGGCGGAGGTCATGCCGCGGCTGCAGCAGATTCTTGCGCACAAGCCGCTCATCGTCACGGGCCCGGTGTACCAGGCCGAACTGGATGAACTGCTGCAACTGCAACCGGCGGGCGGCCTTTGCCTGCAGGTGCAGGTCGTGCCAGATGACGAGCATATGATCTGACGAGCATACGATCTGACAGTCGTTACGCCTCCAGTGGAAAACGGATGCGTCGCCCTGTGGCGGCGGACCGGTAGGCGCCCAGCACCATCTCCACCGACACCCGGCCCTGGCGCGCCGTCACCGGTGCGTCCCGCTCACCGCGAAGGTATTGCAGGAAGGGCAGCGGCACCGCCGCAATGCGTTCTCCCTGGCTGGCGGGGATCGGCAGAGGATACTGGGTCCATTCCTTGTCGCCCTGACGAATCGAACGCAGGGGGACGGCAGCGGCCGGTCTGGGCGCCGATGTCGCCGGCGCATCGCCGTAGTCCTGCAGGATGGTCCCCGCATCGCCGTAAATCTCGGTCGTGCCAATGGCGGCAACTGTGGTGGATGAGTTGAGCAATACGCCCATGACGCCACCGGCGAAACGGAAGATGGCCAGGCCGTTGTCGTCGGGCGCCACATCGGTGACGATGTTGTCGATCTCAGCCATGACGCTGACCGGTGCACCCAGCATCCAGTAGAACCAGTCGGCGGCGTGGGCGGCGTCGTCGAAGAACATGCCGACGTTGGCCACCGGGTCCACATGCCAGGCGGAGTCCCCCTGCACGAAGGCGGGATTCAGCAGCACGTTGATGCAGTGCCGGCGGCGAACAATGGAGGGTTTGCCGACGATGCCCGCGTCGAACAGCTCTTTCATCCGGACGTTCACCGGATCGTGCCGCATCTGGTAGGCCATACTGAAGCGGACGCCGTGGGCCTCCACAGCAGCGATGATGCGGTCACAGTCGGCCAGAGACGTCGCCATCGGCTTCTGCAGCAGGATGGCTTTGCCGGCGGCGGCGGCGGCCTCCACCAGATCGGCATGGCGGTTGGTCTCGCTGCCGATCATCACCGCGTCGATCTGCGGATCCTCGACCACGGCCTGCACCGAGTCGCGCAGTTGGAGGCCGAACTGCGCCGCCGCCCGTTGTCCGCGGCCGGCATTGTCATCCCATGTGGCCACGAGATCGACATCCGGCCGGTCTCGCAGAACGCCGCAGTAGGTGTTGATATGACCGTGGGCATGGCTCAGTACGCCGATTTGAATGGGCTTCATCGGGCTTCCTGTTTCAGGTTGATGTCATGTCCATGCGGCGCTTCAATAGCGGCAATCCCGGGCCGTTTCGTACAACGCCAGAATGTTGTCCACCGGAACGTCCGCCTGAATGTTGTGAATCGGATTGACGACGAAGCCGCCGCCGGGGGCGTAGATATCCAGGCACTCCTGGGCCTCACGACGGACATCGGCGGCCGTGCCGAAGGGGAACGTGTTCTGTGTGTTGATGCCACCCCCCCAGAATACGAGGCGGTCGCCGAAGGTCTGCTTCATCCATTGCCGGTCCATGCCCGTGGCGCCCCACTGGACCGGGTTCAGGCAATCGACACCGGCGTTGGCGATAGGCTCGATCAGATCAGGAATGGAGCCACAACTGTGGATCCAGACTTTGACGTTGGCAAATTCATGCACGGCGTCGCAGACGATCTTCCAGGCGGGTGCCATGATGTCGCCGAAGAGAGCGGGACGGAAGACCTCCCGGTCCTGCGTGCCATAGTCGGCGCCACTGAGAACCACGACTTCGATGTAGGGTCCCATGAGCTGCAGATACTGTCGCGCCCTGGCGGCGCTGGCTTCACACTGGGCCTGCATGTACTGCCGACAGTGCTCGGGATCCAACGCCATCTTCATGCCCCACTGGTACAAGCCGCCATAGCCGCTGGGCAGACTGAAGGGTGGGGTCACCACCAGGGCTCGATCTGTGGAAGCGTAGAGTGCCTTGACCTTGGTCAGTTCCCGCGCCAGAAAGTCAGCCTCCAGGGGGCCGGGAATGTTCCAGTGGTCCTCGTCCAGGTGTGGCACTTCGAAGGTGTCGGTGAGATTGGCGACGTTCAGTGCGTCAAAGTAGCGCCCCCCGTGTGGCATGCGGGCGACCGGTTCCGTCCACCCGGGCCCTTCGCCGACGAGCAGGCTTGCATCCGCCGTCACCTGCGGGTGGAAATCGGAGGGCACCTGCAGCGTCTGTCCATCCCAGAAGGTGAACGGCTTCCAGCCGTTGCGCGGCAGGCCGTAGTTCATCGTGTCTGCTGGCACCATGGCGAAATCGCAGCCGAGGGCGTCGAGCACCGATTCTTCCACTTCCGCCAGCATCTGGAACAGATCGAAGACCCGCGTGCTGCCTCCGGTGATCCCCAGGGCCTCCTTCAGTGCCCCGTAGGTCCAGGCTGTGGTCCCCGTCATGCGCGTGGCGCCCAGATCAATGGCGGGTCGGTCGGCCTCCTGGTGGTTCAGTATTCGGCGCACACGTGAGCCTGTTGCACGAATCGTTGTTTGAGGGATTGAAGGGGGCACGTGGTTTTGCTAGTTTCTGTAATC
>JAQCJA010000408.1 GCA_027593305.1 bacterium | reverse complement strand
CTGGCGCCTCATCGTGACAGCGTTGTCCTGTCGCTTGTGTCAGTCTGGCCGCAGGACCAGACCATGGCTGAGCTGGAACACAGCCTGAGTGTCTTCGGGACCGACACAATCGATCTGTACCGGATCCTTGCAGAAGGCACCGATGATGCCGGCCACCACGGGACGGAGGCGCGGCTGGCCGCACTGCAGCGCGCCAAGGAAATGGGTAAGATCAGAGCCATCGGCGTTTCGGCGCACGATCAGGCGGCTTTCCTGGGACTGCTGCAATCTTACCCCGAGCTGGATTACATCATGTTTCCCTACAACTTCCGACACCGTGCGCTGACTCTGGACGCGGCGGCGTTGCCGGAAGACGCATCCGCACAGGTCACCGGGTTCCGCGACTGCACCTCCGTCCCATGCCAGGACCCCGGTTTTGCTGCCGCCGTACGAGAAAGCCGTGTCGGGCTGATCGCCATGAAACCATTCGCCGGTGGCAGCCTGCTGCGGTTGGCAGCCGACGATCCCAGGTTGCAGCCACTGCAGGCGGCGGGCGTCAGTCTGCCGCAGGCGGCGCTGCAGTTCATTCTGCAGACCCCTGACATCGCCTGTACCGTGCCGGCGATGAATTCGGTCGCCGAAGTGGAACAGAACGTGTCCGCCGTTTTTGGTGGTCCGTTGTCGGCCCCGCAGGGGCAATACCTCAAGATCTACAACGATGCCGCCGACAGAACCGATGGCGGCTATCTGCCGGAGAAATATCGGTGGCTGGAAGACTGGCGGAGTTGACGTTGGCCGGCGGCAGGATCGGCGCCGTGCTGACGGCGGCCCTTACCCTCGGCGCCGTCGGGCCCGGTCAGGTTGGCCTCAGGGACATCACCGCCGATGCTGTGACCAGAGCTACCATCCGCAACATTCATACGGGAGACGTGGCTCGTCTCACCGATGGACACACGCCCGAGGATGACCCGTCGGCCGGCGCTCTGGGCTGGGAAGGTGTCGGTATGGTCGCCGTCTCCTGGCCCGATTCCGTACGCCTGGCTCAGATACGGGTCTACGTCACGGGTGTGAGTCGGTACCGGGTTTTCGGCTACCTGGGGGGCGGCTTCAGTGATCGTGGCGATCGCGAAGGGCCGGAGACCGCAATCTACGGCCGCCAGGATGTGGTGCCGGCAGACTCCAGCGGCTGGTGGGACATCCCCTTCGCCGCAGATGCCGCCATCGACAACCTCAGCTTCCAGGTCGTCGACGGGGGTGCCATCTACGAGATGCGTTTCCTCGCTGTGAGCGACACCCATCAGGGCATGTTCGGCTGCCATGGATTGACGACTGCATCAGGGGTTGCCGACCACGTCGCGCCAGGAGAATGACCTCACTCACCGCGTTCCAAGCACATCGGGCTACTCGGGCGCCGCCGCGATCAGGGCGAGTGGGTTCATCTGGATCCTCCTGTGGGCCGATACAGACGGACGGAAAAATCCGCCGTGTCCTGCAAGCCCTGCAATTCCCGCACTCGCCCGTACGTCTCCGGATTCATGTGCCATTTGTACGGCGTCATCTCGACAAGGCCTGCCACGTCATCCGCCTGCGGCAGAAGCAGGGGAAAGCTGATGCGCTCCTGGGCCTGCTGGTGGAATCCCGCGGGAATCTCTGCCTCCGCATACACCTGCGGCTCGTCATAGACCAGGGCGCGAAAGGCTGCCAGATGTCGTGGCCCGGGTTTCACTTCAATGTACAGACCTGTTTCATGCAACACGCGGCCGATCTCTGCGGACGCCCCCGGGGCAAAAACCTGCAGTACCGCACCGAGGCAACCGGGGCGCACCGGCAGGCGGTGGGTGTTGCCCACGGCATACTCGACACCATGATTGTTCAGTGGCATCACCTTCGCCGCCAGACGAATCGCCTCCTTGGCCACATCTGTTCCGTACAGATGCACGTCGGCAAGTTCAGCACAGGCAGCCAGCTGCCGCAGGTAGTAGCCCTCGCCGCAGCCCACATCCAGGATGCTCTGTGGCGCCTCTGCTGCCAGCAGGTCGATCAACGCCTGTGCCAGGGGCGCATAGTGCCCGGCATTGAGGAACGCACGCCGATGCCGCAGGCTGTCCTTCGGGTCCCCCGCCTCGGCCGAACGTCGGTGCTGCGCCAGCACGAGATTGACGTACCCCTCGCGGGCCGTATCGAAGTTGTGGCCGTCGGCGCAGGCGAAGCCACGGTCGACCCGGGCCAGAGCCATCTGGCAGACGGGGCACATCCAGATCGGTTCCTGGCTCGCGGCGCCAGTCCCCGGTGTTGTCACTTGCGGCGTTGTGGGTGCTCCCGTCATCGGTGGTGATGCGCCTGCTGCGTCTGCCGGAAGTGTCGTCGTCGGCCCCCCCATTGGCAACACAGCGCAGAGCTTCCGCTTCTGGCGCCATCTCGTACATTCAAAGGCTATGATTTCAATAACGAACCTCGAAAAGACCTACGGCGATCGCACTCTGTTCGCCGATGTGTCGGCCCAACTCAACGCCGGCCAGCGCTATGGCCTTGTCGGCGCCAACGGCTCCGGCAAAACGACGCTGCTCAATGTTCTCACCGGCGATCTGGAGCCCAGTGCGGGCGATGTCGCCATGTCACGGCGCCTGCGCCTCGGCATCCTGCGTCAGGATCAGTTCCTCTACGAGGATCGCAAGATCCTGCATGTCGCTCTCATGGGGCATCGGGAGCTGTGGGAGGTCATGGAGGAAAAGGAAAAGCTCCTGGCCGACGCCGAGAATCACTTCGACGCCGATCGCTTTTCCGAGTTGGAAGATCTCGTGCAGCGCTACGACGGTTATACGGCCGAGGCCCGCGCGGCCATGATTCTAGAAGGCCTCGGTCTGCCGGCGGACATCCACTACAATGCCCTGTCGACACTGTCCGGCGGCTTCAAGCTGCGCGTGCTGCTGGCCCAGGTGCTGGCGGGCAGCCCCGATGTGCTGCTCCTCGACGAACCGACAAACCACCTCGATATCCTGTCGATTCGCTGGCTTGAGACCTTCCTGCGTGACTTCATCGGGCTCGTTGTTGTCATCTCTCACGATCACCGCTTCCTCGACAATGTCTGCACCGACATCCTCGACGTCGACTACAGCACGGTCACCGAGTACAAGGGCAACTACACGGCCTACCTCAACGCCAAGTTCCGCGAACGGGAGCGCCGCGAAAAGGAAATCGCCAAGCGCGAAGGGGAGATCGCCCACCACCAGAAATTTGTCGACCGCTTCAAGGCCAAGGCATCGAAGGCGCGCCAGGCACAAAGCAAGGTGCGTATGATCGAGAAGAAGGCGGATGCTCTGGTGGCACTGCCAGTGTCCTCGCGCCGCTACCCGACGTTCAAGTTCCGCCCCAAGCGCGACAGCGGTCGCGAAGTGCTCAAGATCAAGGGCATCAAGAAGGCCTTCGACGACAACGAGGTCCTGCCCGGTGTCAACCTGCAGGTCCAGCGCGGCGACCGTCTGGCGATCATGGGACCCAACGGCATCGGCAAATCGACGCTGCTGAAGATCATCATGAACGATCTGGCGGCGGACGAGGGCGAGATCGAGTGGGGGTACGAGACCCATCCCGGATACTTTGCCCAGGACCACAAGGAACAGTTCAGCATCCCGAATCGAACGGCGGAGTCGTGGATCTGGGACACCTGCCCGGACCAGACGATCGGCTTCGTCCGCGGCCACCTGGCAATGATGCTGTTCACAGGCGACGATGTCGAGAAGCGCCTCGAGTCTCTTTCGGGGGGCGAAGCGGCGCGCCTGGTATTTGCCAAGCTTGCCATTGCCCGACCCAATGTGCTCGTTCTCGACGAGCCCACGAACCACCTCGATCTCGAATCGATCGAGGCCCTTGTGGAGGGATTGCAGGCCTTCGAGGGAACCCTCATTCTGGTATCCCACGACCGCTGGTTTGTCGGCCAGCTGGCGACCCGTATTCTGGAGATCAAGCCGGGTGAGGTGCGTGACTTCCAGGGCACGTACGAAGAGTACGTGCACTTCTGTGGTGACGATCACCTCGATGCAGACCGCGTCGTGCTCAAGGCGAAGGCGGAGAAGAAGAAGAAGGCCGAAGCCAACGGTGCAGGGGCAAACGGGTCTGGAAAGCAGACGCCATCGAGTGCGCCACTCCGTGAAAACGGCGGCAAGACGAGGACTGGCAGTCAGGAAAAGATCGGCAAGAAATCCAAGGCCCAGCGTCGGCAGGCTGATCAGCAGCAGGACAAACTGCTCGCCCGGATCGAGGCGGCCGAAGCGCGTATGCTGGAGATCGACGCGGCTTTCTGTGCGCCTCGCTTCTACGACGACACGTCGGCGAAGGATGTCAAGGATCTGCAGATCGAACGGTCCGAACTGGAGCGACAGGTGGAGAGCCTCACCGCCGAGTGGGAACGCTCCGAGACGGCTGGCGTTTCAGGCTGACCATGGCGCGCCGCTTCGACGACGCCACCGGGTACTTCGTTGTTCGTGGTCTGCTGACAACACAGCAGACAGAGGCCATCCGCGGTGCCCTGGTTCGCAAAGCCGGCGAGGTCGCCGCCAGTGGTGACTACGGTCGCGACAAGATCCTTGAACAAGGGACCAGGGTCGCACCCGACTCGGTGCCCCTGCACGAGCGCTTCCGCAAACTCAACCAGCTCGACCTGCTGCCCGAACTCTGGGACCATTGGTACGCCGGCGCACCGGTGCTCGATGTGGTGCGCACCTTCATTGGCCA
>JAQCJA010000407.1 GCA_027593305.1 bacterium | reverse complement strand
ACCTGGCCGCGATCTGCCAGAACTCCACCGGGTGTGCTTCTGCAAATTGGGCGAATCCCTCGGGTCCCTGGCGAGATACTTCACCTTCCAGAAGCTCCCGCATCTCTCGCGTCAGTTTATTCTTGGCGCCCTTGGGGCGGCCACCTTCACCCTTCTTGAATCCCATCTATTCCTGCCTATTCTTCTGGGACAGCCTATCCTCATATCCGTTCCGTCAGGTGCCTCGGAACCAGGAAATACTCCCCTCGTTCAGGTCCATCTAATGTACGGACAACCGGCTATATATCGGCGGAACGGAACGTCGCCCGCTCTGTCTATAGCCTGCGCCTGTCCCATCGGCACGCGGCGTCTTTTTGGGGGCGTGTGTGTGCCTGCGTGCCTCATCGCCGGGGTCAGATCCCAGGCCGGCGACCGCTGCCATAGCCGGTGAGTTCGACGTAGCCCGAGCCGGCTTGAGTGTTGCCATCACCGTCGAGGACTTGCACGGCACCCTCCCAGTAGAACAGATCCCCCACTCGCTGGCCGACATTCTCCTGGTCCTGCAGCAGCGGCCGAACAACCAAGGACACATCACGGACCCGCAGGGTCCAACCGGATGGATACACAGCTCCCGTGTGTGGGCTGGTCCATGTCGCCGACGACTCGATGGAGAACTCCTCCGCCGCCAGGTAGGACACACCACCAGCGGCGTCGATCACCGTGCCACTGGCGTGATCAATGGCGCCGTCCGCATCCCGCAGCACGTAGAGCATGATGTCGCGATCATCGGCCAACTGCAAACTGAACCAGTCCCAGCCGGCCTGGCCGGGAGCCAGCTTGTCCGAACCGAACTCCTTGTCCATCCAGCTGCTGCCGTCGACGGCCAGCGTATCACCACCGAGGACCACGTGGCCGCTGGTACGAAGTCGCGTGAAAGAGTAGTACTGGCTGGCCCCCGCATCCGGCCCCTTCGCCTTGGCGCTGTAGCCGCCCGGGCCCTGAAACACGAGGGGCTTGTCCGCTGTCGTCGACAGGTCGAGGGCAAAACCGGCGCCGGCGTCCGTCATGCGCAGATCGAAGCCGTCGCCGTTGAAGTGCAGGGTCCAGCGGCCGGACGTACCTGCCGGTGCCAGACACCATGCAAGCAGTTGCGGGTCGTCATTCTCCTGCGCCGCGGCGTCCTTGTGCGCCGCGGCGTCCTCTTGCGCCGCGGCTTCAGGAAATCCCGCCAGCAGAGGCATGGCGCGGTAGAGCACTTCACTGAAGTGATGCTCGCCGCTGCTCAGGTCCGTCAGCGCAGCGTGACCCATGAGCAGATCACGGGCGGCCCAGGGCGAGTCGAGATCGGGGACCTCCTGCAGCAGACCGACGCGGAAGAAGGTGAACTGGAAACCAAAGCGGCGCCCGTCGGCAGCCTGCAGATGGCCGGTGAGGTACCACCATTCAGAGCGGTAGCCCGGGTGGGACCAGTGATCACGCGGGAAGGACCACGCGTACTGCGGGCTTGCCCGCAGCCAGCCATCTTCCGTCCTGTCGGCGCTCCCATCTGCGGCATGCGCCGGCAGCAAACCGGCGCAGAGCCAACCGAGACACAGAGCTGCCAGCTGTCGTGACGTCACGAGTCCTCCCGCCCCAGTTCGGTCGCCGGCGTACGACTTGCCTTCCACGCCGGATACAGACTGGCTGCGACAGACGTGGCCAGTATGGTCAGGGCCTGCTCACCGAAGGACCACCAGGGCCAGTGCAGCTGGATGGTCCAGCCGAAGTAGGCCCGGTTGATGACGAAGATCAGAATCAGCGCCAGGATCAGAAGCTCAACTCCGTTTCCAGAATATCCATGATGAGATCGGGCTCGGTGCCATCCACCGCCAGACGGATGCCCTGACTCAGGAAGGGATCGTGCGAGCCACGGTTCACTTCCTCTTCGAGGGCGACGATGGTCTCGGCGCGCGCCGTTGCAGCCATGTGTACTGCGCTCTCGATCACCTGCGTGGGTGGCGTGATGCGCACGAAGACAACACGCGAGACAATTCCGAACAGGTTGACGACCTGTTGCAGAGACAAAGCGATCAACGTCAGGGCCAGACCGCCGCCGACAACGATGATCAGCGTCGGCGGGTCGAGGAAGATCGACAGGTTGCTGCCGATACCAACCATCAAGGAAGTGGCGAGAGCGATCAGACCGACAATCGTGGCAATGTCCATGGTATCCTCCTGCGGGTTGTCCTCCGGAGATACTGACGCGTAGGGGCCCATTATCGTGTGTAGGGTGCCCTCGGACAAGGCTGATCTGTCGCTGCGCGTGGGCTCAAGCTCGCACGTCGCCTGGTAGCCAGAAGCTGTGGACGGGCATCGGTCCTGCAACTGCCCGTCGTGGCGGAGGCGCTACACGCTCCGTGTGGTGTGATGTCCGAAAATCCAGCCAACGGCAGAGGATTTGGAACCACCGGGATGAAGCGAGCCAGGATCGCCGCAGCCAGCAGATGCGGGCCCCAGCGCAGGCGCCCTGCAAGCGTCGCCAGGCCGACGGCCGCCGCCGGCGCCAGGTAAGCCGGGTAGGCGACCTCACCCAGGAAGATCACGACGGGACACAGACAGATGGCGGTGGCAAGCCACGGCAGATTTCGGTGGCGCTCAAGCAGCAGACCGGCGCCTCCACCGATCCAGAGCATCACTTCCACAGGCCAACACGCGCCGCAGAACCCCAGAAAGACCTCCAGGTTGTGGATGGGCGAGTGTGGGTTGCCTGCCTTGCAGGTCAACTGCAGTCCCATCTGCGCGGCATACGTTGCCGGGGCGATACATATGTAGAGGATCCAGAGCGCCATCAGTGGCAGCGCCCCGGCCAGGACGAGAGGCAGAGACGCACGGTCACGGATTGCGATCGTCACCAGAACTGCCACGCCCGCTGCGGCGCCCAAGGGATGCGTGAGAAAAGCGAGGGCAGCCAGAGCGCCGGCGGCGGCGGTATGTCGCCGTTGTCGATCCGGGACGCCGACGACACAGACGGCGGCAGTCGTCAGCGCGATAGCCAGCATGTCCATACGGCCAAGAGACGAGGCGTAGTCGAAATACAGGCTGCATGGAAGGATGAGGGAGGCCAACCAGGCGGCCCGCCTTCGGTGCAGCCGCCCATCGCAGTAGAGCAGTAGCAGAACCGCGGCTGCCAGAACCATGGGCAAAGTGCGTACCGACAACAGGCTGAGCCCCCACAGCCCGACCCACCCGGCGAGAACTACGTAGTAAAGGGGTTGGGTCCAGTACACATGGTGCTCTATCCCCGGGATGACACCAGCGAGCAGGTCGGCTCCCAGCCGCCCCTCCGTCCACAAGTTCCAGGCGATGGAAGCGATGATGGATTCGTCAGGATTGGTGGCGTGGATCTGCAGCATTCAAGGACGTCCGTGCGCGGTCAGCGTCCCGCGTAGATTGGTTTCAACGGCTGTCAACGGGGCCTCGACATGCGCAGTGTACACCTCCGCCGCCAGATCCTCGTCCAACTCGCCACCGGCACGCGGGTCGCAACACGTTGCCAGACTCTCAGCAGGTCCTGGCGGCGCCTGTTGCCCGACCGATCCCGGACTCAGTGCAGGCGAGGCACTCTCATGCAGCGCCGTCCCCCCGGACCAGGTCAAATTCAGCGAACACTCCCTGTGCGGCGAACCCGACTCGGCGGTAGACGCCGTTGGCCGTCGGGTCGGCACGGTCGGCGAAGAGGGTGACGAAGTGCAACTGTGCCGCCAACAGTTGGCGGCACAGTTGCGCGACAAGGGCCGAGGCGTAGCCCCGGCGACGCGCTTCGGCGGGCGTATACACCGGGCCGATGGCAACACCATTGCGCGTCGGTCGATTCTGGCCGGCGACACTGACAGGGCGACCGCCGTCCTCCCACAACAGGTAGTCACCACGAACCAGTCGTCGCTGCACCGAACGCAGCGTGTCTTCCCGCGGCGGCGGGTCGCCGCCACGAACGTCGACCTTGAAGGCCTGCATCCAATCGACAAGCAGTTCGAGGTCCGCCTCGCGTGCCGGTCGGGATGTACCGGATGGCGCGCCCACGTCATGCACTCGCCGCAGACTGTAGACGGTCATCTCAGTGAGGGGACGTACCTCGGCGCCGAAACCGACTGCCAGAGCTGCCGCCAGAGGGCGGGCGATGTCGATCGGACCGACGACACCTGGCATGTTCGGATCGATCTGTGTGAGCTGACGGGAGAGGGCCTCCAGGACGTGAGCGTCCGGCCGAGGCGCATGCACGACGAGACGCTGCGGCGGCGTCCGCAGCGCAGCCGCCAGCAAGCGGTCTGCTGCGTCGATGACGACGGCGAACACGGGCACAGGATCCCCCGCTGCCGGAGGCGACGCATGCAGCCCCTCGGCGATGCCGAGCATCAGGCCATTGAGTTCTTCCTGTTCGAGGAGGCAGGACCTGGTATACGCAAGGAAGGCGCCCGCATTTTCGGGTTGCTGGATCCGCATCGGCTCGGCCCTCCGGTAGTGAGTTCGATGGGGAAGCTCGCAATTGTGCGTGCACCGGGCCAGCGCCCGCAATGCTGACATCATCCCAGCCTTCAGCCTGATGGGCGGACACGGGCCAATTTGAAGGAGGGATCCATGCCTGCGCGCCAGCTCCCCGAAATCCGCGGCGGGCGATGGTAGTTTGGGCTGCCCCTCGGCCCTTCAGCGGATCTGGCGCGCCGCGAAATCCCCCAGCATCTCGGCGTAGCCCGGAGCGAAGT
>JAQCJA010000406.1 GCA_027593305.1 bacterium | reverse complement strand
GCCTGGACCTGCTGCTCGCCCGCGGGCAAGCCGGTGTACCAGGCATCGATGATGCGCAGGCAGATCGACGTGCAGGACCGCGTCGCCGGCGGCGCCAGAAATGCCGCCCAGGCCCCACTGCCGGCCACCCAGTCTTCCACTACCCGCAGGTTGTCCAGAGAACGTTGCTGGAGCATGGCCAGTCCACCAATTCTCTCCGCCCAGCGCAGTCCGTCCAGAGCATCTTCAACACAGAGCATGGAGGGTGTGTTGATCGTGCTGCCGGCAAACAGTTCTTCGTCCAGTTTGCCCTTCCTGGTCATGCGGAACAGCTTCGGCAGCGGCCACGCCGGCGTGTACGTCTCCAGCCGCTCCACGGCGCGCGGGCTCAGGACCAGCATGCCATGGGCCGCCTCACCGCCCATCACCTTCTGCCACGACCAGGTCACGACATCCAGCCTGTCCCAGGGCAGATCCATGGCAAACACGGCAGAGGTCGCATCACAGATCGTCAGCCCGCCCCTGTCATCGGGAATCCAGTCCCCATCCGGTACGCGAACACCAGAGGTGGTGCCGTTCCAGGTGAAGACGATATCACGCTCGGCATCGGCCTGCGACAGATCGGGTAATTCCCCATAGTCGGCGGTAAAGGCGCGGACATCTGCCAGTGGCAATTGCCGGGTCAGGTCCGTTACCCAGCCGGAGCCGAAGCTCTCCCACGCCAGTACGTCAACCGGTCGCGGGCCCAACAGCGACCACAGGGCCATTTCCACCGCGCCCGTATCCGATGCGGGCACGATGGCAATCCGGTGGTTGGCGGGAATGCCAAGAACGCTGCGGGTACGGTCGATGACCTCCTGCAGCTTGCCCCTGCCGAGCGCCGCACGATGGGAGCGGCCGAGGGCGGCATCTGACAGTGCCGCCAGGCTCCACCCCGGCCGTTTGGCGCATGGCCCGGAAGAGAAACATGGATTGCCCGGCTTCGTGCTTGGCTGGCTCTTCACGGCGTGATTTCTACCCTTCCTGCGAGATGTGGTCATCTGGGATGTGGTCATCTGGGATGTGGTCATCCAGATCGAACAGGCACTCCATCGTCGCCCACCATTGCCCCGGTTGCGCCTCGGCGACCGGCTCCTGGAAGGTTCGCATGAGTTCGTCCCATTCAGCGGCCCTGGGATTCTGTTCGACGTAGCGAGCAAAATCCGTCGCCGGATTGAAGCTGTCCACCGTCGCCATGTGCATGAACATCCGCGTGCCCAACAGAAAGATGTGCATCTGCTCGATGCCCACATCCTTGAGCCCCCGCAGTGGCTCAGGCCAGGGGTCCCGGTGATAGGCTTTGTACTTCGCCATGAGATCCGGATCGGATTTGAGCTGCAACGTCAGGCCGAAGTGTTTCACAGATCCTGTTCCTTTCTAGGCTTCCGCGCGGTAGGCCGCGGCCAGCAGCGATACGGGGTGCTCGACACGGGCAGCAAGACCGCATTGCCGCAGGCCGTGTTCAATCTGTACGGTGCACCCGGGGTTGCCCATGGCGATCACCGCTGCCCCGGTTCCGGCGATGTGTCCCATCTTCCGCTGCAGCAGTTTCGCCGACATTTCCGGCTGCGTGATGTTGTAGATACCGGCCGAACCGCAACACCAGTCCGCCTCGGTCAGTTCCACCAGTTCAATACCGGGGATCATGGCCAGCAGCTTTCGTGGCGCGCTGCTGACGCCTTGCCCGTGCTTCAGGTGGCAGGACTCGTGATAGGTCACACGCAGGGGTCCGTCGGCCGTTGCCAGAGAGCCGCGTGGCGGGCGCACCTGAATCTGTTCCAGCCACTGGTGGATATCCAACGCCTTGCGCGACCATGTGCGGGCGCGCTCTTCGTAGTCAGCATCCCCTGACAGCAGATGATCATAGTGCTTGATATGCGAGCCGCAACCGCCACCGTTGACGAGGATCGCGTCGAGGCCATCCACATCAAAGGCGTCCAGGTTGATCCGCGCCAGACGACGCGCCGTGTGCACATCACCGTTGTGGCCATGCAGCGACCCACAGCACTCTTGCGCCTGGGGCAGGACAACCTCACAACCGTTGGCCTGCAGTACCTCGATCGTATCGGCGTTCACGTGAGCAAAGGAGATATCCGCGACGCAGCCCACAAGCAGACCGACGCGATAGGCGGGACGGACGGGATTTGTCGCCGTGTAGTCGCTGGCGAAGGCCTCGTGTGTGAAGCGTGCACTCATACGCGGCGCCAGCGGTTCCAGTTCCCGCAGTTTCCTTGGCGCCAGGCGCATCAGACCGAGGGCACGGACGGCACGTTCCAGGCCGGACTTCTGGTAGAGTCGCAAGATGCGCCCCAACAGATGCAGACGTCGCCTGGAGGTGAACAGTCGCTGCAGCAGCAGGGAACGGAGCAGATTCCGCTGGGGCGAGCCGAGCACATTGCGGCGTTCCACCTCGGCCCGTGCCGTCTCGATGAGTTCGGCATAGTTGACGCCCGCGGGACATGCCGTCTGGCACGCCAGGCAGCCGAGGCAGAAATACATCTCGTCAGCGAAAGCCCGGGTGACATCCAGCCTGCCATCGGCAACGGCACGCATCAAGGCGATGCGCCCGCGTGGCGACGAACGCTCCTGCAACGTCTCGACGTAGGTGGGACATGTCGGCAGGCACATGCCACAATGCATGCACTGCTGCACGACAGAATAGTCCAGACCCGTCAGCAGGTTTTCGGCAGGCGAAGGCGCCGCAGTAGTGGAATGCGCGGCAGTAGTCGAATGCGCAGCAGTCAATCGAAGATCTTCCCGGGGTTGAGAATGCCCGCAGGATCAAAGTCCTTCTTCAGGCGCCGCATGACTTCCATGGCGACGGGGCCCACGGCGGCCGGCAGGAATGGCTTCTTCGCCAGCCCCACACCATGCTCACCCGTGATCGTTCCCTCCAGGTCGATGGTCACCTGAAAGATCTCCTTCATCGCCGCCTCCACCCGTGCCATTTCGGCGGCGTTCCGTTCGTCCGTCAGGAAAGTGGGATGCAGGTTGCCGTCACCCATGTGACCGAATGTGCCGATTGTCACGTCGTGATCGGCGGCGATCCGCTGAATCGCGGCAACCATCTCGGCCAGACGGCTGCGTGGCACTGTGACGTCCTCGAGAATCACCGTGGGCGCCCGGCGCGCCAGAGCGCTGAAGGCGGTGCGGCGGGCACTTGCCAGTTGTGTCGCTTCGGCGGCCGTCGCGGCGCGGCGCACTTCACGAGCCCCATGGTCGCGGGCGATCTGCTCGATCTGTGCCGCCTGTTGCTCGACTTGGGCGGGGTGCCCGTCGACTTCCATCAGCGTCACGGCGGCAACATCCGTGGGCAGGCCGATGTGTGCGTAGCCCTCGACACATTCGGCCGTCGTACGGTCGAGGAACTCCAATGTGCAGGGAATGATCTTGGCAGCGATGATGGCGGAAATCGTCTCTGCCGCGGCCGTCATTTCGTCAAACAGGCCCAACAGCGTCGCCTTGGCCGCCGGTTGCGGAATCAGCTTCAGCGTGATCCGGGTGATGACACCCAGCGTGCCCTCGGAGCCAATGAACAGGTCGCGCAGTGAGAAACCGGCGACATCCTTCACACACTTGGTACCGGTCGTCAGTATCTGACCATCAGCCATGGCCACCTGCAGGGCCATGACGTAGTCCCGCGTCACGCCGTACTTCAGGCCACGCAACCCGCCCGAGTTGTTGGCGACATTGCCGCCGATCGTTGAGATCCGAATCGACCCGGGATCCGGTGGATAGAACAGCCCGACCTCAGCCGCCCGCTCAGCGATCACCTGCGTCACGACACCCGGTTCGACCGTCATGGTCAGGTTCGCTGTGTCGACTTCAAGGATACGGTTCAGGCGCACGAGGCACAGCACGATGCACCCCTCGCAGGGCACGGAGCCGCCGGACAGTCCCGTGCCGGAGCCACGTGTGACAACCGCAACGTGCCGCTCGCTGGCAACACGCAGCACAGCGGCAACCTGCTCGACGGTCTCAGGCATGACCACGCAGGCCGGGAGTTGATGCAGAATGGCAGTGCCGTCAAAGGCGAAGACGGCCAGGTCTTCTGCCGTCGTCAGGACCTGCACCGCCGGCAGCACCGCCGTCAGCGCTGCAGTCAGCCCAGGGTCAGAGGCCATCATCATTGACTCACGAGCTCCTCGTCGTCGAGGTGGTCGATCCGGTTCAGGTAACGAATGCGAAACGCCTCCGGGTCGAAACGGAAGCGATCGATGCCGGTATTGCTGTGCCAGTAGTAGATGCCGGCACTCGGCAGATGGTCCGTAAGGGCCTTTACCATGGAACTCATGAAGTCGCCGTGCGACACAATGGCAATGCGCTGGGCCGGCTCACCCGCCTGCGCCCGCCGCCGGGCTCGGGCCCACAGCTGTGCCGCCACACCGCTGACGCGCCCCAGACCGGCGCTGGCCGTCTCCTGACCACCGCTCCACCAGCCACCGGCGCCGATCGCGTCCGGCACGACGGCCCCCGGCAGATGTGTGGCGATCTGCGCCCGCCCGAGGCCGGGGCAGTGGTCCTTGCCGTCCAGCCAGACGCCGCCAACCTCGTGCACGTCGACCCAGATTGTTGCCCGCAGACCCAGGCTCTCGGCCGTTGGCCGTGCCGTTTCCAGGGTGCGCAGCATGGGGCTGCAATAGAGTTCGTCCAATGGCGGCGCCGACGCGCGTTCCTGCGGATCCAGATGGGCACCCCTGGCCAGGAACGCAGCAAGACAG
>JAQCJA010000405.1 GCA_027593305.1 bacterium | reverse complement strand
CCGCACTGCCACCGGGCAGGCTGTTGACGATGTTGGAGGCAACGTTGACGATACTGCCCCCGCCCCGATTTCGCAGCGCCGGGATGGCCGCCCGACACAGATAGAACACGCTGTGCAGATTGATATCGGTCACAGCAAGCCAGTCTTCAGTTGAGATCTCTTCGACGCCAATCCCGCCGAGGGTAACACCGGCGTTGTTGATCAGAAGATCGATCCCGCCGAAGGCCTCGACAGTGGCATCAATGACCTGAGTCGCCGCAGCCGGCTTCGTAAGGTCGCCACACAGACGGATCGCCCCGGCGCCAGCCTGCCGCAGTTCCAGCACCAGTTGTTCGGCCGTCTCGACCTGCCGATGACCATGCACAACCAGCGCCGCACCAGCGGCGGCCAGTTCATGGCAGATGGCTTGCCCGATCCCACCTGTCGCTCCTGTGACGACGGCTACTTTGCCCGCCAGATCCCGGTCTGACATCTGCCCTCCTGCCTGTTCATCGGTTCCAGCGGCGAAAATCAACCTCCCCTCGGATGTTCCCGCAAGCAACGGTGGAACGAGGAATTGAAGCGACGCACTTATCGTGAGTCCGGCACCCTCGGACAAGCCTCACGATGGCTGATCCGGTCGATCGCGGGAGCGCTGCACAGGATCATGGCTCCTCAAGGAGAAAAACATGTGTATCCGGCGCTTCGTGGTTGAAGGTGATCCTCCTTGTGCCCTTCGAAATGAGCTTCCCCGTCACCAGATCCTTCACTCTGCTCTCTCCCGGCAGAAAGATGGTCTTCTTTTCCGGCTTGAGGGAATGGAGGGCAACAACCGAATTGTCAGCCAGCAGAATATCGTTTGACTCACAGTAGACATGCGCGCCGGCATACCGCGCGATATTCCGCCAGAGGTCTGCGGGGATCTGCACAGCCGTGAGAAAGAGCGCCCCGTAGTCGCCTCTACCCCGTGCGGTGATTCCACTCCTGTCGCCTGCAGCACCCTTGCCGAATTCTTTATACGACATGCCGATCAGGTTCATGCCACCTTTTGCCCAGGCCAGGCCGAGCTCAACGCCGTCCGCGGGTATCAACACGGGGCCGTAAGGCAGCGGTCCCCCGATCACCATGTCGGCGCCGAGATTCCTGGTGATCGGATGGTCGAAGTTCGATACGAGGATGCGCCGCTGGGCGTTTGCCGGCAGCATGGTGAATTCGAATCCGGTCAGTTTCGAAGCCGATTCCGTGCCGATCTTGTCGCCGTCGGAAATCCCCGAACCCGGCCCCCAGACCACAATGTTGCCGTCGCGAAAGACCTTTTCCTGCAAGAGCGCCATCCGTTTTTCGTCCACACGGAACAGATTGGGGAAGTAGAACACACGGTGCTTCGGGAAGTTGTCGAGCTCCAGGTCCTCGAGGAGATAGATGCGGTGCGGAACGCCGCAGCGAGCCATGCCCATCTTCTGTTCCCAGAGGATGGCCTCATTGAAGAAATTCCCAGAGCCGTTGGTCTCGAAGACCGCCGAATCGTCGAGAATCATGGCGATCCCGGGCATCGTTTCATGCTGCCAGTCGAGAGACTCCCTCATGATATCGGCCTGCAGGGAGATGAGGTCGCGTGTGTTCTCCGAATAGAACCAGTCCTGGACGTAAAACCCCCACTGCCAGTAAGAATTGAAGCCGCGCGTCAGGCCCGTGGCGAGATTTCTCCAGAGGATCGCCGCGGTTTCCTGGTCGTTCCGCGCCGCGCCGATGCCGTACTGGTTGCTGAACCGCGAATCCATCTCGCTCGAGAAGTACATACCCCGCAGGACGATGGAATCGACGATGCCTTCCGGCTCATAGACGCCCCCGATACCACGGGCCTGGTAATCGTGTGGAGTGATGAGACCGTCGTACCCCGGAGCGTCCTGAAGGGCCGCGACATTGATACTTCCTGAGCCTGCCATGAACTCTGGATACGCCGGGCTCCATGAGACGCTCTCACCAAAGGAGGGGTAGCCGAAGAATCCTTTCAGGTTCCAGCCCAGCATGGTCTGTTTCAAGGCGTCGTGCAGGAAGATCATCCTGCGATCCGCAGCTGCCTCCATTTTCCCGCCCAACTGCCGGAACCGCTTGTGAAACAGGTCTCTTGTCAGTTCCAGATAGTCGACGAGGGCCTGATTGTCGGGCCCTGCCTGCCAGTAGGGGATTTGTTTGACCTCTGGAACGGGTCCGCGCAGCCTGTCCGTTGGCACCTGTATGGAATCAAACGTCAACTGCGAGTCGCCATATGCGGACTGCAGTTTCTCGACAGAGCCGTATTTCCCTTGCAGGAAGTCCCTGTACGCCTTGCGCATCGGGGGACTGTGGTCGAAAAGCCAGCCGTCGCCCACCGGCATATGGCAGCCCTCTGTGTGATGGTAGTTGGCGTAGGCGATGACACGACTTCGCCAGGAGGCAGATTCGGAATAACGGACAACGGCAGCCGAAAACTCGGCAGCGGCCCCCCAGAAAGCCTCGGACGCCAGCGACGGTGTATCGTGGACTGTGCCCTCGTCTGTGATGAAATACTCCTGCGGGTGCAGGTCCTTCCACGATGCCGGCGGGCGTGTGACCAACCGGACGATCAGCCAGGCGTCGGGATCGTTCTCGAGTATGAACGCCGCCTGTTCGTCCAGCCCGTAGAAGTCGTCCGGCACCTCCCTGACCGGTTGACTGTCGATGGTATCGCCTTCCCAGAAACGGTTGCTGTCGTAGTCACCCGGGATCCGCGCAACCGAAATGTGGTAGACATCCATGTTGATGGCAGCGAAGAACGCCATGGCGTCCTCCAGGTTCTTCTGCCCGAAATTGCTGTACGTCGTCAGTGCATTGGCAGTGCCGTCGATGAAGACGGTGGGACGGCCATTGTGGAGCCTGATTTCGACATCCGGCAATCTTTCGGCGCCCACCTGCATTGGTCCGGTGCACATAATGGCAATAACTCCTGTCAACAGCGTTACGGTCTTGCGGGCCAGCTTCAAGCGAAACGGGGGAGTGATCGAATTCTTCCCGCATGGGTCGCTCCGCTGGTTCCCTCTTTCTATCTTGGAGCTCGCCGGGAGCCTCCACCGGCCCAGGGCCATGATGAGGACCTGGAACTGGTCTTGCGTGCCGAGGAGATGTCCGCTACAGCCACCTGACGCCCCGGAGAGAACCCCCTCCCATGCGCAACCGAATCAGAGAAAAACTCGACCGCAACACCCCAGCCTTCGGCGCCCAGCTCCGCTTCGCCTCCCCCGCCATCGCCGAACTCTTCGGCCACTCCGGCTTCGACTATATCGTCATCGACACGGAACACGCTCCGCAGACCCCACCCGGCATCCAGGCCCAGTTACAGGCCATAGGCAACACCCCTGCCGCCCCCGTCGTGCGCCTCTCGGGCATCAACGAGGAACAGATCCGCCTCTATCTCGACATGGGCGCAATGGGCATAATTGCCCCCTTCGTCAACACCGCCGAGGAAGCCGCAGCCGGCGCCCGCGCCTGTCGCTATCCGCCGACCGGTATCCGTGGCTTCGGCCCACACCGCGCCTCCCGGTACGGGCTGAACACCGAGGAGTATTTCTCGACGATCAATGACCAGGTGATGTTTATCGGCCTGATCGAAACCGCCGAAGCCGTCGACAATATCGACGGAATTCTCGCCGTCGAAGGCTTTGATAGTTTCATCATCGGGCCGGTCGATCTGTCCATCTCGCTCGGCGTGCCCTTCGACTACGAAGGCCAGGTCTTCCAGGCCGCGCAGGCCAAACTCGCTGCCGCCGCCCAACGCGCCGGCAAACCGGCCGGCATCGCCGTGTATCGTCCACCTGCCGCCGCGCAATCCCTGCAAAGGGCCATCGATGACGGCTTCTCGCTGATTCTCGCCGGCGGCGACGAGCCTTTGCTGGCGGCCGGTTGCCAGCAATTGGCGCAAATTCGCGCCGGGTTGGGGTTTTGATCCCATGCGCAAACTCAATGTGCTTTTCATGCCGCATCCGGTTGCCGCCATCGCCAACCCCTGGGACCACGACGTGATCGAAGCCATCGGCACCCGCCATGCGCTGCGCGTCTTCGATCGCGAGCAACCGGTCGAGCCCCAGCTCGAAAATATCGAAGTCATCGTCGACCTGGGCGGCAATATCACCCCGCAATGGCTGCAGCTGGCCGCCAGGGCCGGCGTCAAATACCTGCAGGCGCAGACCACCGGGCTCGACCATGTCAATGTCGAAGGCATTCTGGCCAGCGGCTTGCTCTTGGCCCACAACCCCGGCTATCTCAGCAGCGTGGCCCTGGCCCAGAGCGCCATGATGTTTGTACTGATGCACGCACACAGCTATGCAGAAGCACGCGGCAATTTCGACGCCCGCAGGCAGTACGTGCCCACCGGCATCGAATTGCAGGGCCTGACCCTGGGTCTGATCGGTTTTGGCTCAAGCGCCCAGGATCTGGCCCGGCGCGCCAAACCCTTCGGTCTGCGGATCCTGGCCATCGACGTCCGCCCCATAGAAGCAGAGGTCCTGGCCGAGATCCAACCCGACTTTCTCGGCGGCCCCGACGACGTCGACCGCGTGGTAGCGGAGAGCGACTATCTGTCGCTGCACCTCCACCTGACCCCGGAGACCCACCACACCATCGACGCGCGGCGCATCGGCCTGATGAAAAAAAACGCCTGCCTGATCAACGTTGCCCGCGGCGAACTCGTTGACGAAGATGCCCTCTACCAGGCGCTGTTGCCGCGATGGCGCGAGGGGGCCGGGCTCGACGTCTTCGCTCAG
>JAQCJA010000404.1 GCA_027593305.1 bacterium | reverse complement strand
CCCTCTTCACAGGAATGGTCGACGCTTCTCGACATGGCGCAGACCATTGCACGCTCCGGGTTCCTACCCAGCAATCTGGCCACCGTTGAGAAAGTGGCTGCCATCATTCTGAAGGGCCGGGAGTTGGGCATTCCCGGCATGCAGTCCATCTCACACATCCACGTCATCGACGGCAAGCTTTCCTGCTCAGCGGAGCTGATGCTGGCCCTGTTGGCTCGGGGAGGCATCACCTGGGCGTGGAAGGAGGACGGATCCGATGGAGAATCGGCTGTGATCGAGTTCTATCGAGAAGGATTTGCACCCGTGGGGGGACGATTCACGATGGAGGACCCCCGCCGTGTTGAGACTGTGGCGTGGGAGAATGGTGAGAAGAAGACGGTGAAGCTCGCCGATCGTGAATCCTGGAAGAACTACCCGGCAAATCTTCTGCGAGCACGGGCGATTGCCAACGGCGCCCGGATGATCGGCCCGGATCTGCTCACAGGTATGAGCTACACTCCCGAAGAACTCGGTGCTACCGTCGACGAGGAGGGCCTTCCGGCTCCCTCCTCCCCTCGTCCGAAGCCCTACGTCCGCTTTCTGAAGCGTTGTGCGGAGATACAATCGGCGATGGACGAGAAAGACTACCAGACGATTCTCAGCCAGTTCGATCTCGGATCCCCTCAAGAGGTTGACGAGGACGACACACAGACGATGAGACATCTCGTCGAGGCCCTCCTGGAACCTTCGCAGGCTATCGCCGCCGGATAGGGAGCCCATCATGACTGTGGAAATGCAGTCTTCGACAGCGGCAGGGACCGGTGTGTTCGGTCCGGAGGATATGCTGCATCAACTCGATGAACTGATGGCTCTCCCGGGAGCCCAGGGACACCACTACCTCGTCGTTCGGCAGCTGCTGGTTGAGGGGCGATCGATCCAAAACTACTCGCTGCAGGAACTCCAGAAATTCACGGGAAAATCAGCCTCGACCTGCAAGGTAATCCGTCGCTTTGTGCAAGACTTCGCACTACGGATCTCTGCCCAGGGTCAGGATTCTGACCCATGTGTACATGGTATCAGTACATGTGTACAACATGTACAGTACAACATCCATGAGGCGGAAACCCGACCCCTCACCCAGCAGTTGCTGGATCTTGGCTGGGGGCAGAAGAAGGGTCGGCAAGTACAGGATCCAGAAGAGCTCATGCAGACCCACGGGATCGATCGCGTCCGGCAGGCCTTGCACGGAGCGACCCAGCCGGATGTCAGGAACCCCGCCGGGTTCATTACGTGGTTTCTGCGGCAACCCGCATCTCAGCCCGCAAGCAAAGCCGAAACGATCAGCGACAGTGCACCCACCCAGCGATCCCCTGCCCCCGACACACCGCAGGAGCTGCTGCCGGTGCTGGCGTGGCTGCGCGGTGAGGTGCGTCCACAGACGTGGAAGAGCTGGTTTGAGGACTGTCGACTGACCCGCGCGGATGACGGAGTCGTCGTCTGGCTGGCCAATCCCTACGTGAAGCATTTTGTGCGCGACAAGTTCGGCCCGCTCCTGCAGACTGCGGTGGAGCAGAACATCGGCAGCGGCCTGCGCCTTTCCTTTGAGGACTATGAATGACCTCGGCGATGCTGTTGCCCAAGTGTCCCCGCGAGAGGGATCCGAAGTATCTGCGCTGGATCAAACAGCAACCCGAGTGGCGCTGCCTGGTGACGAGGCGGGATGATGCCGTCGCTTGCCATCTGCGCTCGGTGGGGGCAGGTGGCTCCGATTACTGGGTCTTTCCCTTGATTCAGCCGTTGCACGATGAATCGCATCGACGACCGGAGTTCTTCTGTCGCTACAAAACCGTGTTGGCAGAGTGGTTCTACGGGCTGCCCGTCCTGCACGGTCGGTTTCGTGCGAGGTAGCTACTCGAAGTCACACCGGCGCGTAAGCACTGGCTGAAGCTGTGGCCAGATCAGCAAGGCTGGATTGGCCACGTTCACGGCCACCGCCTTGCGCCGAAGGCGCCCATCCGGGATTGGGGCGGGCCGAGGAACCATATGATGGTACCGAAACCCGAGTCATGCACCACCGCCTACTGGACATCGCTATACGGGAACCACGGTGATCAAACCCTCAAGCCCGACGAAATCGGCAGGATTCCGCGTGTAGAGGGGCAAGCCGTTGGCCACCGCCGTGGCTGCGATGAGGAGATCCGCAAGGCGCGGATGGGTGGAGCGACCGGCAGCCTTCGTGGCAGCAAACACGCGAGCATACGCCCGGGCGGCATCGGCATCGAAGGGCAGTGGGTCCCAAGTTGCCGCCGCCCATTGGAGACGGTCCTGCCGATGGCCGCGTTCGATACCGTCATCCGTGGCGTGCGGTCCGGCGGCGAGTTCGGCGAGCGTGATAGCAGTGATGGCCGATTCGTCGGGGAGTGCCTCGGCGTCGATCACGTCATGGTCGATCACCACCGATGTGTCGAGGATGCCTCGCCCGGGTTCAGCCATCGGCCGAAGGCTCAACGACGACATCGAGATCGGCGCGCAGCCGTTTGGCGTCTACCCGGGGCGCCCGACGCGCTGCCGCCGCGATCGCCGCGCGGGGTACGAATCTGCGCGCCGGCACCGGTCGCAACTCGGCCACTGGAACGCCATTTCGTGTTACGACCATGGTCTCTCCTGCCTGCACCTCGCGCAGGACGCGGGCCGAGTCGTTGCGGAATTCACGCTGAGTAATCGCTCGGTTCATGCGTGCAGTGTAGCAGATGTAGCGCTCTGTAGCAAATGAACCCACACTCCTCCATGACGCCTGAAATCCGCCAGCCAGTCCGTGCTGCGGTATTTGGCCGGAGGCTTTTCCGCCCTGGGTGACGAGGACACTTCGTCTCAACCTTTGGCATCAGCGTCCTGCCGCGGGTGCGCCGGAAGAGTGATCAATGCCAATCACTCCGGCGAATGCACGTCGCGACAGCGATTCAGATACCTGCGTGGTTGCGTGGTCGATGCGCAGCAGACAGATCTCGATAGTAGTTCTCATGCGGACCGATCATGATCAACGCAAGATTATCTCCGACGAGGCGATAGGCAAGAAGGTATTGTGTTGCATGTATCTTGAACTTGTGAACGAAGACACCCTTGAGATCTCCCCTCTTCTCCTGCCCCATGGCGGGATCCTTCAGGATCTTGCGGATCTGCTTGTCAAGGGCCCCCTTGTCCTGCTCGTGGAACCTCTGGACCCTCTTCTTGAATGATGCAGACTGCAGGACTTGCATGGCGCATCAACCAAACTCGTATTCGGAACACTCGCCTTGGTCAAGCTCCTCGATGCCGATGAGAATGTCCTTGATCAGGCGGTAGGTCACTTCAGGATTCTCCTCGGCACACTTGCCGATCTTTGCCCAGTGTTCGATTTGGCCAGTGACGGATCTGTTGTCAACGGCACTGACGAGCCTGGCTTCCTTCATCAGCCGATCGCAAATCCTCACTGCTGTCGCCATGATGAATCCTCCCTCTTTCAAGATGTTGCGATACTACAATATTCTATTGCATATTGCAACGCTCCCGTAGCGCCCATCGGGGGCGGCGGGGCCAGCTATCCCGCCAGAGGATCCCACACCCTGTCAAAACCGAAACCAGCAAAGTCGGACGTGTTGCGCGTGGCAAACTCGGTAACCCCGTGGTGGCGCAGCGTTAGAGCCAGCCGTGCATCAAAAATCGCCCGGCGCGGGAAGTCGTTGGCCCCCGCCCGCAACCAGACACCATCCATGATGCGGGCCGGTGGTCCGGGGGAATCGACCAGTCGCCAAACGGGGTGTTTGCGGAATCGCTCGATGATCTGCACTGCCTCTGTTGCTGCCAGAGGCGGCCCCGGTGTGGCCGGATTCCGCAGGAGCCCGTAAAGTTCGATCAGCACAAGCTCGCAGATGACGAACGAAGGATTCCCAGTGTGCGTGTCAAAAAACGCACGCGCCCGAGGTCGCTCGGACGCGCGTGCACTCAGTGCGTAGAACAGCAGGTTGGTGTCACAGGAAATCACGTCTCCCTCGCAGAAGACGTGCTCAACATTTCACCGTCGGTACGCTGACTGTACTGCAAGCGCCAATCCGGGTCTGTGAAAGGGTCAGCATCTCCCAGATCGATGGGCTCCGGAAAGCACCAATCCGACGCCTGAGTGGGGTGCAGGGGGTACACTGACAGCATGTATTCGATGCCACGGCGACACAACTCAGCCAGAGACCATTCCTGCGCGGAGGCCAATCGCTTGGCCTGTTGATACATTTCATCGGGGATCTGGATCTGCGTTTTGGTCATACATCGATTTTACATCGGTGTATGATCCATGTCAACAAGATCGAGTCGCGCTCCAACGGTCCAACAGCACCCGATCTTACGGTCCCTCTGCCCGATCTGGGCCCCCCTTACCGGAGCTTGGGCTGGCGAGACACGTGATTCAGGGCCGGAACTTCTCGAAGTTCAACTCTGCGATGACTCGGTAGTATAGTAGTGGGGGTGACCACTATGACGTGGCGGCGGCGGGCCGCGCCAAGTCTCGGTAACACCCAATTCAACACCACCGCGGCGCCATGGTGGCAGGATACGGCGAGTCTGGGGTGCTACTCCAGCTCCAGCCCCAGCTCCTTGCGCAGCCGATTGTAGTCGAAATTGTCCTGCGGATTGGGGGCGCGACGCTGACGGTTGTCGAAATCGTTGAGCAGCTGCCCCACTTCCCTCCTACCCGTCTCCGTCTGGACCGCCTGCCTCGGTGTTTTGCCGCCCAGCGCAGGCACGGACTCGTCCGCCCAGCGCATATGGATG
>JAQCJA010000004.1 GCA_027593305.1 bacterium | reverse complement strand
GGCAACCCGCCGATTCGCCGAGATGGCGGTCTCGAGGAGAAAGTGGCCGTCCTCCACTTTCCAGCCGTAGGCTTCGGCGTAGGCGGGGATCGTGCCTTCGATCTGGGCCATGAAGGAGGACTTGCCGACACGCACATCGGCACTCATGGGCAACAAGGGCAGGACGACGTCGATGCGATCGGACGCCAGCTTCACGAGCTCTACATCCTCCATGGTCAGCGGTTCAAAGTGGGCCAGGCGAACCCAGCGGCCATCCCGATTCACCCACTCGCGGGGGACGACGTAGATGAAATTGGCGCCACCGAGTTTGCCGAACTCTTCGTAGACCATACGCCGCATGCCCTCGCTGATGGAGACGATGCCGACGACGGATCCCACCCCGATGAGCATACCCAGCAGTGTCAGCGTGGAACGAATCTTGTTGGCCCACAGTTGACTGAAGGCGATGCCCACGGATTCGAGCAGAATCATTCGTGACGCAATGCTTCCACCGGGTCCATACGTGCCGCCCGGGCGGCGGGGTAGACGCCAAAGAACAGACCCACACTACTCGAGAAAAGCAGAGCCGCCAGCACGGCTTCCACAGACACGACGCTGCTGAAGGGTGCGTCGGCATCGAAATGATGGATCAGTTGTTCGATGCCAAGGCCAAAACCTATGCCGAGTCCGATGCCGATGAGACCACCGATCAGGCTCAACACCGTCGCCTCGGCGACGAACTGCATCATGATATGGTGTGGTTTGGCCCCCAGTGCCTTGCGCACACCGATCTCACGCGTGCGTTCGGTGACGGACACGAGCATGATGTTCATGATGCCGATGCCGCCGACGAGCAGGGAAATGCCGGCAATGCCGCCGGCGACACCCTTCATGATGGCGATCGTCTGTCCCACCTGCTCAAGCTGGTTGGCGCTGGTCTCCACCCAGAATTCATCGCCGTGCTCGTGGCGTCGGCGCAGGACGCGGCGCACAGCGTCGGCGACGGTGGCCACCTCGTCGAGATCGTTGAGGAACAATGTGATGCCGAAAAGGTGGCGATTGCCAAGCAGGCGTCGTTGTACCGTCGTGTAAGGGATGTAGACCTGATCCCCTTCGTCCCGGCCAAAACGAACCCGCTCTTCCAGGACGCCGACGACGGTGTAGCGCTCGCCGTTCAGCTTGAGGTCCAGACCCACAGGGGCTGTGCCACCAAACAGGTCGGTTCTCACCTTCTGACCGATCATGCACACCTTGCGCGAGAACATCACGTCCTCTGCAGTGAGTTGGCGCCCCTCGACGACGGGCCAGGAGTAGCCCTCGTTGAAGGACTCAGACGTACCGGTGTAGCCGGCATTCATCGTTGTTTTGCCGAAACGCAACTCGGCGCCGCCCCACAGACCTGGCACGGCGGCATCGATCTCGCTGGTCTCTTCGTAGAAGGCTTTGAGATCGCCACTGGTGAGGCGCTCGACCCAGGGGCGTTGCACCGAGCGTCCCCCGCGCCGCACCCACTCCTCCGGGGGGCGAACCATCACCGTGCCGGCCCCGCCGGAGCGCGCAAACTCGCCAACGACAGTGCGTCGCAGACCCTCACCGATGGAGACAATGCCGATGACGGAGGCGACACCGATGACGATGCCGAGAAGGGTGAGTACCGAGCGCAGCTTGTTAGCGCGCAGCTGGGTCAGGCCGACGAAAATGGTTTCGAAAAGGACCATGGCTGACGGACCCCGTTACTCGTCATCCCCGTTGGTCTCGGCCCCGGCGAGGGTCTGCAGTTCTTTCAGCTTGCGGGCAATCAGTTCGGGATCGGCGGCAACGCGATCGCCCGGCTTGAGTCCGGAGAGCACCTCAATACGCGTCGATGTCTCGAGGCCGATTTCCAGGGTGACCTCCTCGAAACGCGCGAGGACGACCTTCTCCGGCTGAGTCTTCTTGTCGCCGGAGACGTCGGCCACGACAACTGAGTCCGATACGATTGCATCCGGCGCGGCGGCCGAAGCCAGCGCAGACGTGTCGGACGCAGCTGCCACAACCAGCATCGAGTCAGTCTGCGTGGTGTCGGCAGCGATGGTGTCAACTGCCGTGCTGTCAACTCCCGTGCCATCAATTGCCGAGCTGTCTGGACGCACAACATAGGCGAGGAAGCGCCCGCGCCGGCCCTTGTTCTGCGTTTCACTGTCCCCTTCACCATCGAAGCGTTCGATGACGGCTTCGATAGGCAGAAACACCACACTGTCTCGTCGGCTGAAGATGATATCTATGTCGCAGGACATGCCCTGCCGCAAGCGAGGGTCGTGGTCGAGGACCTCGATCTCGGTGTCAAAGGTGACGATGGGGCTGCCCGGCTGCTTGAGGCCGACTGGTGCGATCCAGCGCACACGTCCGGTGTACGTCGTATCGGGGTAGGCATCAACGACGATGTCGACATCCTGATGGAGTTCGAGCTTGGCAATATCGATCTCGGCAATGTCGCCACGCACGATCATCTGGCTGGGATCGCCGATCTCGAACATGACGGTGCCCCCGGAAAGACCAGAGAGTCCCGAGGCGACGACCTCACCCATCTCGACGCCGCGTCGGATGACGATACCACTGATCGGTGCCTGCACGCGGATTTCATCCATCTGCAGCGGGCCCGCCGAAAAGGACCCCGTGCCCGGGCCCGCATGCGGATTCAGATTGGCCTTGGTCTCAAGGATTTCCAGTTCCAGATGGGCCAGGCGCAGGTCGTTGCGCGCTCGCGTCAGGCGCATCTGCGCGTCCTCGTACTGCGACGTCGGCAGCATCTTGCTGTCGAACAGGGCCTTCTGCCGTCCCATGTCCCGTTCCTGCTCCTGCACCGACAACTGGCCGCGCTCGACGGCGGAGCGTTTCTGGTACAGCTGCAGGGACTGGTTCGGATCGGGCTCGATGATGGCCAGCAATTGACCGACCACGACGTGGTCGCCCGCCTCGATGGGCAGCTGGCGCACTTCGCCGGCGATGGTCGATTTCACCTCGACGGTGCGGACGAGTTCGATCGTCCCTGTATCGGCGAGCTTGTCGATGAGGTTGCCGCGCCCCACCTCGAGGACGGCGAAGGTCTCCGCCGGGTCCTCCTTCTTCAGAGCGAGCCAGGAAAAGCCCCCGATGCTGCCGGCAAGAACGAGGAAGATGAGAAGCTTGAAGCCCCATCCTCGTTTGCGCCGACGTCGTGGTGCTGCTTCGGCCAAGATCACATCCCCGGCATGAGGCCGGCCATGGCGCCGGCGCCGGCAAGATACAGGGCCCAGATGGCGAACAGAATGCCCAGGGTCTTGCCCAGCCCGGCACGGGTGAGGATCGCCAGGCCGATGCCCGTGATGACGACCTGCCAGATCATGAAGATATCGATGCCGTTGATGACACGACCCGCATAGGTCGCCAGCATGTCCTTGTCGAGCAGCAGGCCGGGACCCAGGGTGATCAGTACCGACTCACGGGCCTGACGAATCGGCGTGAGCACGATATTTTGCGGCACCGTGATGAGCATCGCATAGGCCTGGAGCGACAGCATCTGGCCGTAGGAGATGTCACCACCGAGGGCGAAGCGGCCGAGCAGCAACAGCACGCCGGCAAAAACGAAGGCCATGACGAAGGTCATGACAGGAACCATGACGAGGGTCGCCGTCTGCATGACGCCGGACATCTTCTTCATCATCTCCTGCTGCTGCGCCACCTGCGCCGCCGTCATGTCCTGCGCCGCTGCCACCTCCGCGAGTGCCTTTGCCTGCATCTTCTGCGCGAGGGGCTGGGTTACGTACGTTGAGCCCAGCCCGACGATGGCGACAAGCAGGATGGGGATGACCCAATCCAGGTGGGAATGACCGCGTTGCACTGCCTCAAAGGTCTCGGCGGGGGCGTAGAAGACTCGGATGATACGGCCCACGACGCCGACGTCATCATGTGGGCCTGCTGTCGATTCCATGGTGTTCTCCTTGTCCCTTGAAAGGGTGGCCCACCCGCAGGCAAGCCTCAAGGGAAGTGAACCGCGAAATCCCGGACTCTGGCAAGCCCTGTTTACCAGGTACGCTCTTTGAGCAGGTCCTGAATTGCCGCGCGGGGAACGGACAAGTCGTCCTGATGTGCATCGAGCCAGCCAGAGAAATCGATCTCGATGTCATCCGTCCAGCGTCGGTCGATCTGTCCGGAGGTGTAGACGCTCTCCGTGATGCGCAACTGGCCGAACTGATCGCGCAAACGGACCAACTCCGACGTCTTGACGACCTGCTCGGCCAGGTGTGGCGGAATGAAGACGACACCATCATGGCGGCCGAGAACCACATCTCCCGGCATGCAGGTGGCGGCGCCGATGCGCACGGGGCAGTTGACGCCGGAGAGCATGATGGTGGGCGAGGCGAAGCTGGGGTGAGTGCCGCGGACGAAGCTGCAGAAACCTTCCAGTGCGCGAATGCCGTCAAGATCACGAACAGCGGCATCGTGCACGACGCCGTTGCCCGATTTCGTCATGATCGCCACGGCCAGGTTGTCGCCGATCACGGGTCCCTGGACAATCTTGCCAAAAACATCGGCGACATACACGTCACCCTGTACAAGCATGTCGATGGGCCAGGAGATCTGATCACCGATGCAGCCGGCAGCTTCGCCCCGGGCATCCATGACCCGGCGCATCACCGGGCGCCGGGGCATGTACATCGCCGTCAGTGCCCGGCCGACAAGGACGCCATCGGGGTGTGTAGACATCCAGCCGCCCTCAAAGGCCCATTCGTAGCCTTGCCCGCGCAGCACACCCCAGGCCTCGGTAGTCGTCACCTTGCGCATACGTTGCAGAATGTCGTCGGCCACCTTCGGGCGGCCATCGTTGAAGCGTTCACCCGTCCAATCCGGTGTGTAGTCGATGAGTTCTTCGGCGGTCATGCTCAGAGGGCAGAACTTGGTGGTCACGGGTACTGGTCCTTTCGGTAGCTAGTGCAGAATGAGCTGCTGGGCACTGGTGAAACAACGGCGGCGCACAACGGTAGAGACAACAACGGCGCCAATGGCCGTCGAGGCGACGAGCCGCGGGCGGTCGCCGAAACGCAGGCCATCGTTGTCGGGTCTGATCTGCAATCTGCCGCCCCTCAGTTACCTGTGAGGCGCTGTGCGAGGCCGAAGAAGTCCTGTTTGCGTGGCGTGCTCAGCCCCCAGTTCACCGGGGGCGACTGGTATCCGTCACAGTAATCGGCGGTGCCGGGATCGAAGAAACCCCAGGAGGCGTACTCCGACACGGCTGCGAGCATGTTGTTCCACGGCAACTCGAAGTTGAAGTGGTCGTCCTCGTTGAAGACCACCGGCATCGGTCGCCACGAAGGCAGGGCCCGCGTCTGGCGCACCATCTCGGCGATGCGATCCGGGTCCGTGACGCCATTGCCATGGAGCAGGGCAAAATCGGAAACGGCGATCACGCTGTCATCCGGGACCCGGCCGCCGCCGTAACTGGTGCCAACGAGCAGTCGTCCTTCGGCTTGCTCTCTGACGCGCAGAATCAGTTCGTGTACCCGATGGGGTTGCAGGATCTCGTGTTCATACTTGCGCACATTGCACTCGTTGTTGACTTCCACGAGCACGTTGCCCCAGCCCCCCTGCAGCAACCAGTTGATGGTGTCATCAACACCACGCACGACGGCGGCCTCGTCGGCGAGGCGTTCATCCTGACCGAAGTAGAACAACCCCAGAATGACGACCATGCCCAGTTCATCGGCGCGGGCCAGAATCCGGCGGCAACGGTCCAGGTAGTCCGCACGCAGGGAACCATTGGCGGCGAAGGCAGAGTTGTGCCAAGGCTGCTCTTTTGAGTAACCCTCGGGGCTGCCACCTTGCAGGTTCAGAGTGAAGGCGAGCACACCATGATGCTGCCAGGCGGGCATGGCGGCGACGAACTCGGCTGTGTTGCGTTCGGCGTCCCAGATCCCGGTGTCCGGATAGGCCCAGCGAGGGGCCGTTGCCGGGTTGTCATCGTCAAAGATGCCCTGCACCATGCGGGTATTGAACAACAGGCCCTCGAGGCGCTGATCCTGCCACATTCGGCCCTCGTACGTCAGGCGGTTGTTCAGGCGGAAGTCGTCGCCGTCAATCGTGATGCCTGTCGCTGTCATGCAGGCAAGGATAGGTTCGGCCTTGACGACTCGCCAGCATGGGTGGAAGATTCACCAATGGGTAGTGTCATCCTCGAGCCGATCCGGCATATGTGATGGAAGTACGCAAGCTGATTCCCGCTGTATTCGCCGGACTGGCAGTCATGTTGGTGCTGTCGGCCCTGTGGCATGGTCTGCTGATGCATGACTTCTATGCTGCGCACTCGCCGACGCTGCGTGAAACCCCGCTGCTGCGCCTTATCGGTCTGGGCTACTTCATCCTGGCGATCGTGATGGTCGTCATCTATCCCAAGGGCTACGAGGGCGGCCCGCCATGGCTCGAGGGACTGCGCTTCGGCATGTTTGTCGGCATTCTCTGTGCCCTGCCGATGGGTCTCGTGTCGTACGGCGCCGAGGGCTGCCACACGGGACTGCTGGTTGTCGTTGATTCCGCCTGGCATCTGGCCGAGCAGGGCGTCGGTGGCGTCACCATCGCCCTGATCCACGGTGGCAGCGGTGTTCCCCGCGATGAATGACCCTGCCATCATCGACGGTATTCTGCTCACATTCTGAACAGGGAAGGAAGAGGAAGTTATGGCAGACAAGAAAGCACTTATGGTGTACGGCGGCTGGCAAGGTCACGAGCCGAAGCAGACCGTCGACGTCTTCGCACCATTGCTGACCGGCGCGGGTTTCGATGTGACCGTATCCGACTCCATGGACAGCTATCTCGACAAGGAACTGATGCAGTCTCTGAGCCTTATCGTACCGTGCTGGACGATGGGCCAGATCGAGATCGAGCAGGAGAAGGGCTTGCGCGAGGCTGTGGAGGGGGGTGTTGGCCTTGCCGGCTGGCATGGCGGTATGTGCGACGCCTTTCGCAACACGACGAACTACCAGTTCATGACGGGGGGCCAGTTTGTCGGTCACCCCGATGGCATCAAGGACTACACGGTGAACATCACCAAGGCGGATGATCCCATTGTCGAGGGCCTCTCCGACTTTCAGATGCACTCCGAGCAGTATTATATGCACACCGATCCAGGCAACGAAGTGCTGGCGACGACGACCTTCAACGCGCAGAGCGCCCCCTGGGTGAACGGCACGATCATGCCCGTTGTGTGGAAGCGCATGTGGGGAGCTGGCAGGGTATTCTACTCCTCTCTGGGACACGTGGCCCCCGATTTCGAGGTCCCGGAAGCGAAGGAGATCCAGCGTCGCGGCATGCTGTGGGCCGCCAGGTGAAGCCGCGCCGGTTTCGTTGCCTGAAAAGCCGGACCACGATCGTATCGCTATCTTTACCCGCCACACTGTAGCGCGCCTTGATCCTCGGAGACAGACCAACGTATGGCATCGGCTGAAGCGACGAAGATGAGCGACCAGGAACTCGCACTGATTGTGCTGCAACAGGGCAAGGCCCAGCAGGTGCTGGCCAAGTTCCTCAACCTCATGCTCAACTACCAGTACGGGTTGGCCATTGTCGTGGCGCCGGATCTGGCCAAGGCCTCGTCGCTGTTGAACGAGCACCGTGGCAAGGTTCGTTGTGTCTGTGTGATTCAGGATACGGAGATCACCAGTCAGATCACCCTCCGCGCCCTGACCGAACAGGGCACCGTGCCACTGTTCCTGATCCTGCCGACCAAGAAGCTGGGACTGCAGCGGATGACCTGTTCGGGGCTCTCCGGTGTCAGCTTCTGTGCCTGG
The DNA here is from genome assembly GCA_027593305.1 of bacterium. Taxonomy (GTDB): domain Bacteria; phylum Latescibacterota; class UBA2968; order UBA8231; family UBA8231; genus UBA8231. Next base: position 19,789 of record JAQCJA010000004.1, on the reverse strand, counting down.
GAGCAGGCTTTCAGCCACGGCAGTGTGTCCCTGCAGAGTTCGGTTGCCGGTATCCTCGAGGAGAGTGGCGTCGGCAACCTGTTTCAGCATGTGGATGAGTTGCCCTACAGTGCCGTGCAACAGCAGGTCGAGCGTCGGCTGCGCAGCATCAATACCCTGCCGACGCTGCCCGAAATCATCATGCGAATCATGCGTATGGTGAACGATCCCAAGACGACACCCGAAGAACTGGACCGGGTCCTGTGCACGGATCCGGCGATCGTCATGAAGCTGTTGCAGGTCATGCGCTCGCCCGTTTTCACCGGCACCGCGGCGCGCACGGCCAAGTGGAGCCTGAAGGAGATCATCACCCGCCTCGGAGTGAAGAAGGTGGGTGCCATCGCCCAGCAGGTGAAGATGATCAACAGTCTGGTCAAACCACAGGACAGCGAGTTCGATCTGAAGCGTTTCTGGGAGCATTCTGTGGGGACGGCGATCATTGCCGACAAGCTTGTCACGGATGGTCTCGTGCGCTTGCGCAAGCCGCTGGACTTCACCGATTACTGGATCGGCGCCCTGTTGCACGATGTTGGCAAGCTGGTCGTGGGGTTCTTCTTCTGGGACTGGATGTCCCGGATTCTGGCCCATCGTACGGCCAAGGGCGGTTCGTTTCGCCAGGCCGAAATTGCCATGGGTGACGTCGCCGGGCATCAACGCGTGGGACAGTTGCTGCTGCTCAATTCCGACATGGGTGAGGCAGCCGTAAACGCCGTGGGCCATCATCACGAATTGCCGGAGCCCGACGATCTGCTGCGGCTGCTGCACGTGGCCGACAACCTGGCCAAGGCAGTGGGGCTGGGGACGTTGCCCGGGGAGAGTGCCGGATTCGACGAGGACGCAGTACGCGAACTGGGTTTGAACGCCGAGAGCCTGCAGTCCCTGCAGGAGGATCTGCAGAGGGACATGGTACAGGAGATCCGCACCGTCGTCGCCAACTGCCTGTAGCGGCCTCTCCATCGAGTTTTATCGAAGAAGAAGCCCCCGGAAGTGTGAGCCATCACCTTCCGGGGGCTTTTCTCTTTTCATCCAGAAATGCCCTCTTGAAACGGTAGTCGGGGACTACTTCCCTGGGCGCCGCTTCGTCACCTGTTGGTGGCTTTGCTCTTCTCATCCAGGAATGCCCTCTTGAAACGGTAGTCCCTGGTCGTATCTACGTCGACGAAGCCACTGCGAATCAGGTGCCGGTTCACCGGGGTCTTGTTGCGCAGATACAGATAGACGAGAGGGGCACTGTCGGCATCGTTGTCCGCATCGCTGCCGCCAGCGGCACAGGCCTCGTCATAACGCAGGTAGACGCGCTGACCACCCGTCAGTTCGCGCAGGCGGGCTTCGGCCTGGTCACGCCGACCGGCGACGGAGCGTACACCAAGCAGGCGAATGTGCTTGCCTGTGTCCAACTGCACAGCATCGGGTGCCAGTACTTCCTGCACGCGACACAGATCTTCGGGTGTGTTGCCGCTACCCTCCCGGTCGATGCGAGAACCATAGGCGTGCTCCCGCGGGTCCACCTTGCGATCCATCGGGACCGGATCGTGAAAGCGATAGGGAAGCTCGTCGACGCGGGCGTCCCAGTCGGTCCCGGAACTCAGACCGGTCGCCATCTCCACCTTGTCGGTGACGGCTGCCAGACGCTCGCCGATGACCGGGCCGTAATCGGCATTGATCTCGTAACCCACGGACGCACGACCCAGACGAGCTGCAGCAACACTTGTTGTGCCGCTGCCCAGAAAGGGGTCGAGAACCGTTTCGCCGGTAAAACTGAACATCTTGATCAGCCGTTTTGGCAACTCTTCGGGAAAGGCCGCCAGATGTCGGTCCTGACGCTGTCCGGGAAAATTCCAGTGACCACTGAAGTACGTGTTCCACTCCTGCGGCGTCATGGCCGACTCCTGCTTGCGTTCCCGGTCGATGCGCTCCGGGCGCCCGTGACGGCGGAACAACAGGATGAATTCGTAGTCGAGTTTGACGACACCATTGCGTGGGTACGGATAGGAACCCATGACGGCGCCGCCGCCGGATGAGTTCGTCGTTGTCACCTTCTGCCAGATGATGGCGCCCATGTAGTCGAAGCCGATGGTCTCACAGAAACGGATCACCTCGGTACGGATGGGAATCACCTTGTAGCGGCCGTAGTACGCCGATCGGGCGAACTGGTCGCCGATGTTCACGCACAAGCGACAACCCGGTGCCAACACGCGCTGGCATTCCGACCACACGAGGTTCATCTGGTTGATGTAGTCCTCGTAGCTGTCGGTGAAACCGAGCTGCGCGTCGCTACCGTAATCCTTCAGCTGCCAGTAGGGTGGCGACGTGACAACCAGTTGTACGGACGAATCCGCGACGTGGTCCATGGAACGTGAATCACCGAAGATGACGCGACTGTGTGGCGCCCTTCCGGTGGCCCGGCCAGCGGGCTGGGAGATCGACATTTGGGTCCCGTGTGGTTGTGGACAGCGGGGGTTGGGAGAGCAAAGCAGCAACAGCCCGTGGGGACGGGGCACAGCGGTTCAGTTCAAACGATGTACTCCGTCCAGGTGCCACTGCAGCCCAGTCCCCGGCGAACATGGAGGACGCCTGCCGACGGATCAGCGATGTAACCGGCGATCGAGTACGAGCCGCCGGCACCGTGGCGACAGATGGCGCCGGGATCGCCCTCATGATCGGCGAGGATCTGTTTGAGCCGCTCCAGAGTTATATCCCCCCATGAGGCGGCGACCAGAGCTCGGAGTCGGTCCAGGCGGGGAGCCGAATCCGGCGTGTTGCCATCCTCATGCGGCGCAAATTCGGCCGTCACATAGTGGTTGGTATGCAGCCGCCTGCAGGGGTGCTCGTCGTCATACACGGCAATCCCGTGCGGGCGGATCTCGACGTCGGCAATGGCGCCCGCGCCGTCACAGAATACCATGTTGCCTGCTGAACTGGTACGATAGCGGCGCAGCAGGTCAACACACTCCGCCACATTGCGCAGTTCGAAGCAGCGCCGTTTCAGCGGATAGTGCGTCAGACCCGGTTGCCACGGGGCATTGCCCAGGCCGTTGGAAAAGTGTGCGACACCATGCTCGTTCATGCCCATGTAGCCGAGTTGGCCGGCAAAGGTGAACGTTACGACTCGCGGACGGCCATCATTCGGAACCAGGTGCAGAACGATGCCGAAATCGCTGAATTCCGGGCCCAGGTCCTGATTCTGCCCGGCGTAGGTGCGTCCGGCGACCGTGCCTTGTCCGGTGATGGCGAAGGCGGTACAGCCGTCGATCGACGGTGCCATCGGCAGGGGTGCGGCGCCGCGGACCTGACAGATCATGGCCTCTTCGAAGGACAGGCCCGCACCGTCGGCCAGGCCACGGACTTCCTCCAGGTATGCAGGGCTCAGAGCATTGATGCGGGGGACATAGGTCAGGGCACCCGCACCGAGAGCCGTACGGTTGCGCCCCGTCGTCTTTTCAATGTGGCCCAGATACCGCTCGATGAGCGGCGCCGCCTGGGCACCGTGGGCATAACCCATGTCGTAGGCGGAGCCTGCCGCCTCGACGAGGGGGAATCGGTTCAAGAAGGCGTCTCGAGACAGAATCGAGAAGGCGAGGCTGGCGGTATGTAGGCGCCAGGGAGACAGCGGGGGATTGGTGTCTTGTTCAGGGCCGAGTGGTTGGTGCGCACTGTGCCGGGGCGGGAGAGCCCTCACTCGGCTCCAGATATAGCCACGGGGACCGGTTATTGGCAAGCCGGCGTACGCCGGCTGCCCTGGTGCCCATGACATCGCCGGTGTGGCGAAGGTGCAGCCAACCGGGTAGGGTTCAGCGAGGGGCTGGAGCGGTCCGGCGGCGGTCCGAGGCACGTCTTCGGGCCGCATCGACGCGGCTCAACGCCAGCAGGCTTGATCTGATGAGGTCAGGGTCCTGCAGTTCCTGAGCAACCTGCAGCGCCTCATTGTACATGCGCTGGGCGTAATCGAAGTTGCCGCGTTCGTAGGCAACTCTGCCGGCATCATCGAAGGCCTGCCAGTGGCGGTCATCAAATGCGACGGTGCCGATGATGCCCATGACAACGATGACACCCAGCACAACAAGAGCCCCCAGGCGGGTGCGGTCCAGCAGCGGCGGCCGATGTTTCGGCGCTGCCTTGTGTTTCCGTCGTTTTCTCTTCTTGACCGTGGTCTGCGTCGTCATCGTTCGTCACAGTTCCTTGCCGCCGCCTCGAATCCCGGGCAGGACGCTACCGGCAGACATGGGTAGCGCTGGAACGTCGCATCCGTGGCGGCGCGACGACAGAGGATGAAGGCCGAACCACGGGCCGAGGTGACCCGACGGACATGAAGACAGACAGCACATTGGCCGACGGCATCTGCAGCAGTAGAGGGTTTCATCACTTGACCTGCAGGGAAGATACGACGTGAGCCGCCACTTCCCGAGGCAGACTTTTGCGGATGGCTCGCCAGCGCCGCCTGTGTGACCGATGACGCGACACCGGTTCGAACCCCAGACGCAGGTAGAGGCGGATCGCACCCAGCCTATGGTCCTGCGTATACAGCAGGATGGCTCGTGGCGATCGTTCAAGAGCGCGCTGCAGAGCCAGCCCGGTTACGGCTTCACCGAGACCACGTCGACGGTGCTCGGGATGGACGGCGATCCAGCCGATCTCCCAACTTTCGGGATCGCGCTCGTAGACACCGGCGCAGGCCACGGGCTGTGCATCGATGCCGGTCAGAAAGACCTGTGTCCCCGGCACGAGCAGCGCCGTCTCCGTGTGCAACCGCTGCGTGTCCCACGGGCCCAGTTCGCCCCCGGCGCTGAGCAACTGTGCCCAGGCAGCGTCGCTGATCTGTGAGGCGGCCAGCGCGTAGCCGTCGGGCAACTCGGTACGGGGCGCCGTGTCGCGGGCAAACACCATGCACAGGCTGGGACCCGCGATCCACGCCCTGACACGCCGGCGCAAACCCGAGACGAGGCGCCTCATGATGGCGTTGCAGGTGTGATGTAGGGGGAATACATTGCGCAGATCCAACCGTTTGCCGGTCGCCACCGCAAGTCCCGTGTTGCAGAAACGAAATTCGGTCATGAATCCTTTCGCGCCTCATTCATGGGATGATCTGTCCATCGTCCCCCGTATCCTGCTTCCCGCAGTTCTCGTCGGTGGCGTGGTCTCGGGCGTGTCATATGCCATCGATCTGCCCACCTGGGCGGCTCTTGCCGTTGCGATTGCAGCCATGGCAGCGGTCGTCTGGATCGGACTGCATCGCCTCGTACGGCTGCCCTTGAGCGCCGTGCAGAGCTGGATCGACGCACGCATCAACGGTGACGATACAACCCGTCTCGTCGTGTCTGCCGCCGATGAGCCGGGGAGATTGGCAGCATCTCTCAACGAACTGATTGCCACTGCCTTTCGGGGCCAGGCCCATATCCAGAGCATTCTGCAGACGGCGGCGGACGGCATCGTCACCATCGACGAACTGGGATTGATCGAACTGAGCAATCACGCCGCAGAGCACATGTTCGGTGTCGCCCCGGGCGCTCTTGCGGGTGTACACATCGGTCAACTGCTGCCGTCCTATGAGCAGTTGCCAATCACCGGCTTGCGGCAGGATCTCTTTGCCGAGCCCAACCAGGATCCGGAAGCCTACGAGATCGACGCGCGCACCGAGGCGGGAACAAGTTTTCCCCTGAGTGTCACGGTGGGGGATCTGCCCTCTGATGAGGAACTGCACTTTGTCCTCGTCATGCAGGACATCACGAAACGCAAGGAAGCCGAGCAAGCCCTGCGCCGGGCGAAAGATTCAGCCGAGGCGATGAGCCGCACCAAGAGCGAGTTTCTCGCCAACATGAGCCACGAGATCCGCACGCCGATGAATGGCATCATCGGCATGACGGAACTGACCCTGGATACACAGGGACTCAATGACGAGCAGCGGCAGTATCTGCAGGCAGTGCGCACCTGCGCGGACGCGCTCCTTGAAATCATCAATGACATCCTGGATTTCTCCAAGATCGAGGCGGGACGGCTCGAACTGGAACGCATCGATTTCGATCTGCGCTCCACTCTCGAGACCGCAGCCCTGCCCTTGCTTCTTCGGGCCAAGGAAAAAGGCGTCGCTCTGGAGACGTGTATCGCCGACGATGTGCCCCGGATGCTGCATGGTGATCCGACTCGTTTTCGCCAGGTTGTCACCAACCTGACGAGCAACGCCATCAAGTTCACCGATCACGGCACTGTCACCATCGGGGTCGATGTGGCAGAGAGGGTGGGCGACAGTATCATCCTGCACGGTTGGGTGCGCGATACGGGCATTGGCATCCCCCAGCAGCACCAGGCCCGGATCTTTGAGTCCTTCAGTCAGGCCGACGGCAGCACAACCCGTCGTTTCGGCGGCACCGGACTCGGCCTGTCGATCTGCACGCAGATCCTGGAGATGATGGACGGGCGCATCTGGGTCGACAGCATTCAGGGCGAGGGCAGCACGTTCCATTTTCAGGCCCGCCTGGACAATGCCAGAGCCGAGGATCCGGCGACCCTCGTGGCCAACGTCGAGGGTATGCCGCTGCTTTGCATCGACGACGCCCGCAGCCAATCGGTTGCCGTTGCCGGACTCAGCGCCTTGGGTTTTCCGCTGGTGTTCGCCATGGCCCTGGAGGCGGCCCTGCAGGAACTCGGCAAGGCGGAAGGAGCCGCGCGCTTTGGTGCCGTGCTGCTTGATATGCCGGTTGCGGACGGCTTTGCTGCCGCCGCAAGCATCCGCCAGCGTTTCGCCGACACACCGTTGCCGTTCCTCATGCTCGCCCGGGAAGGACAGCGGGGTGACGCGGGCCACTGCCGGCGCCACGGCATCGCTGCCTACCTGAACGACCCGACAACGGTAGAGTTGCGGGCGACGCTGCAACTGGTCTGTGGCACCCCGGCATCACCGGATCTGGTCACGCGACATACGTTGCGTGAGCGGCGACGGCAGTTGCATATCCTGCTGGCCGAGGACAACGCCGTGAATCAGACACTCGCCTGCCGTCTGCTGGAGAAGGCGGGCCATCAGGTCGAGGTCGTGGGCGACTGGCCTGGCTGTGGAGCGTCTCGAAACGGCGGGCGTCGATCTGGTGCTGATGGATGTGCAGATGCCGACGATGGATGGCCTGGAGGCAACGCGCCGGATTCGCCAGCGCGACGCGGAAACAGTTCGCGAACCCGTGCCGATTGTCGCCATGACGGCGCACGCGCTGAAGGGGGACCGCGAGCGCTGCCTGGAGGCTGGCATGAACGACTATGTGTCGAAGCCCCTGCGGCCGGCGGACCTGTTTGATGCCATCTTCCGCGTCTCTGGTGTTGCGCCGGGTGAAGTCCTGCTGCAGCCACCAACGGACGTCGCGCATCCGGAGGAAGTCGGGATCCCGGTCTTTGACCGTGCCACCGCCCTCGAACGCATGGATGGCGACGAGGAACTGCTCGCTGAACTGGTGGCGCTGTTTCTCACCGACGTGCCGGCACGTATGCAGGAACTGCGGCAGGCCCTGACGGCAGCGGAGGTGGACAAACTGGAACGGATTGCCCACGGCATCAAAGGTGCTGCGGCGAATCTGGGGGCTGAAGCGATGCGCGCTGCCGCGCTGGCGCTGGAACAGATCGGTCGGGCGGCGGACCTGGGGGCGGCACCGGCCGGGCTGACACAGCTCGAAGAGGAACTCGGGCGTCTGCGTGACGCCCTGGCTGGCTCGACGGAATAGGCTGTCGCGCCTGCCCTTTCAGCGCAGACCGGCCTCCTGCAGCTGTCGCATGGTAAAAGTGCGATCGTACTTCTGCCGGATGAACCTTTGCAGCGTGTCCTGGAGGCTCTCCAGTTCCTCGATCTGACGGCGCAGCGGGATGACTTTCTTCACCGCCTCCTCGAGGTTCGAGTACATCTTCTTGTTGGACTCGTTCAGCTCCTTATTGGTCCCGACAAGCTGCCGCACCCGAGTTGCCAGAAGTTCGAGCTGGCTGCGCTGCTGCACGACGGTATCCCGTAATTCCGCCGGGGTCTCATCCCTGGTGGTTTCTTCCTGTTCGCGGTACTGCTCGACTTCGGTCCGCAACTGCTCCAGCTGCGTCTCCATGTTGAGTTGTTGCTCTTCAAAGATTCGTTTGGTGTCTTCGTAGCTGCCCTTCACCGATTCGACGCCCAGCAGACCCTGATCCAGGGTCTGCCGACGAACGTCGAGATCCTCGGCAACCTGCCGGGCATAATCCATCAGTTCATCGGCACCGAGAGACTCAAGTTCCTCCGCCGGCCTCAGCTCAATTTCACCCGCTGCAAGGGCGGCGAGTTTCTTGACCTCCGCCATGAGCAGTTCACGCGATTGACCCAGTTCCCGTTCGAAGGTCTGCAGCTGTTCACGCAGGGCCTCGATGGTGGCGTCCCGCGCCCGAAGGTCACGCGCCAGGGCATCGATCCCCGGCTGAGGATCCGGCGCCGAACTGCGTGCCGGCAGCGTTGCCGGGGTTGTCGCCGCTGCCCCCGGCCCCCGCGTGGGCCGCTCCGTCTCACGCCTGGCGTCGGCCTCGAGGCGGGCCACCTGCTCCTGCAGGGCCTCTATGCTGTGTTCACGTACCTTCAGGTTGCTGTGTAACTGCTGCAGTTCTGCCGACAGGTCTTCGGCATCGACCCCCTCCGGTCGATCCGGTGTACCCGGATCCTCCTTGCTGCGCGCCAGTTCCTCTCGCAGGGCCACGATGGTGTGTTCCCGCGCCTTCAGGTCGCTGCGCAGTCGCTGCACATCGTCCGTCAGGTCCCCGTCGGATCGCGACTCGGGCCGTTGATTGGCCGATCTCAGCCGCTCCTCGGCACGCTCCAGTTCGGCGCGCAGCGCGTCGATCGTGGAATCGCGCGCCTGTTCAAGATCATGGTCACGCTTCTTCAGCTCGAGGCGCAGTTGCCGCAACTCGTCGGATTCGTCGATTGTGTGGTCCTGCTTGTCGAGGGCATCCTGCATGCCTTCGACGCGCTCCTGCAGGCGCACCACCTGATCATCGCGGGTTTCCAGCTCACGCTCCAGCCAGCCGGCGCGATCCGCCAGGGCCCGGTCCGGGTCGGGGCGTGTACGCACCTGCGTCTCGAGTTCCTCCACTCGACCACGAAGCGCAGCGATGGACGAGTCCTGGGCGCGCAGCTGTTTGCGCAGTCCCGCCTTCTCCCGTTCGTCCTCGAGGCTGGTATCACGCGGTGGGCGGGGTAGATCCTGCGGCAGATGGCCGTTGCCGTTGCGGCTGAGCAGCAGCTCGGCCTCCAGGTCGTGCAGACGCTCGACAGCGCGCTGGCCCCCGCGGCGGAAACGGCGCAGCTCATCTTTGGTGGTGGCAAGATCCGCCAGCAGTCGCTGGTAGGCCGGGCTCCCGGCGATATCGTCTTCAGTCAGACGCAGCGTCCCGGAATCGGGATCCGTGCAGCGCACGATTTCGCTGGCCAGCTCCGGGTGACGGGAAAGCAGATCGAGGATGTCGGCATGTACGGCAGCATCAATGTCCGCGGCGCCGACGGCGGCTGCCTGGTCAAGAAGCCTGCCCAGGGCAGGAAACCCGGTCTCCTGCAGGCGCTCCCACTTCTTTGTGCCAAAACCTGCGGCCTCGAGCAGGTCGCCTACGGCCGTCAGATCCAGACTCAGGAAGCGATCCAGTTCCGCCTGGATGTAGTCATCCCACGCACGCGAGTAGCGGGTCGGCAGCTCGGGCATATTGCCCAGAGCCGTCTCCTGGAATTTCAGGTAGTAGGGAACAAAGACGTTGCGCACGAGACCGTGCCAACGATCCTTGCGATCCACAGCGGATTCGAGCTGACGACGTGTCGCCAGCCCGAAGAGTCCGAGCATGGAGTTTACGGCAGGCATGGGAGAGGAAACGTCCTGACGTGGGCGGAGAGGGGAGGAAACCGCTCTTCCTATATCGTCAATTCTACCAGACTATCAACAAATGAATCGAGCAGAACGACAAAAGCCCTCAAAAAGAGGGCTTTTTTCAGAAAAATGGGGCCCGCATCGAGCTCAATTGCTCGTGACGGTCCAATAACCGTCCGTGCCACGCTCAATGACTCGAGGCGACCCACGGCGCAGGACCGGCTCCAGTTCGCCCGTGTCGCGGTTGCGCTGGGCCAGGACGAATTCATCTGCATCATCAGGGTTCAGCATGATCTTGCGTGGAACACGGCGCATCTGGCCGGCGACGCGCATCTCTACCCGGGCGATGGTAGCGCCCTTTTTCATTTCTTCCTCTGTCAGGGCGTCGTCATCGTGCGCGCTGTCCTCATCTGCCGTGCTGACGTCGGTCTGCCCGGCCCCCTCAGCGGCGGCCGCCGCCTGGCGCACGGTGACGATTTTCTGTTCGATGGCGTCGATCATGTGGGCACCCTTCTGCTCCATCTCTTCCTTCTCGTCGCTGTTCAGATCCTTGAACATGCGACGCAGGCGCCGGGCGAGGAAGGATTCGGCCTGCTTGCGGGCTTCACCGATATCCTCCGTCTCGTGGTAGAACTGTTCGATGGTGTCCTGCACCCGCAGCATGCGCACATCCTTGCGCCAGGCGGTGGGCTTGATCAGATGGCTGATGATGGCAATCAGGCAGCGGACATCGGCGGCGGGGCGTACACGAGTCAGGGGATCCTCGGAATGCAGACGGTCCGACATGTCCTCCACGGACAGACGGCGCAGATCAGCGATGAATTGCTCTTCGATGATGAGGTTGCCGATACGCTCGTTGCGCTTGACGACATAGCTGTACGGAGGCAGACCAACGGAGATCATGCGGATCTCCTGATCCTTGCGGTCCATGATATCGATGATCTTGTGCAGCATGTCGCGGTCCTCGAGCAATGCCTGGGCAGCCCGCCCCCGTTCGACAGGCCCCTTGTCGGCGTCGAGGATGTTCTTGTGGTAGATGAGGAACTCCAGGCCCTCATCGAGTTCCGTGCTGATACGCTGCATGGATTCGAAGGTCTGCAGGAAGCGTACAGCGTGATCCACGGCGCCCTTGACCTTGCGCTCGAGGGCGTAGCGTTGCTCCTTGGTGAGCAGCGAGTTGCGCAGATGACTGGCCTCGGCAGCGTCGATTTCTCCGCGTGCCAGGCGAGCGTCGACGTCGCTGAGTTGACGTACGGCTTCCCCTTCATCCATCGTCAGGTAGCCTTGTCGCACGTAGCTCTCGGCGCGTTCGCCGGCGCGGCTCATTTCCTGCGCTTCGATGCGTGCCTGGGACCGGTCCTGTTCCTTTTGCCGGCTCTCTACTTCGCCCTGCGAGATGGTGCCATCACCAAGGGCCTCGACCGTGTCGGCGCTGAGCGGCTCGACTGCCTGAGCAGGTTTCCTGGCGGGGATGACAGGTTCTGCGGGATCGTGCTGCACCAGCCGTTGACTGCGCCCGGAAATGACATCCTTGGCACTCTGCACGCAGTCACCGGGGCGGATCGCACTGGGCGCGACGTGTACCTCTTTCAGGAAACCGCGAACCCAGTCGCGACTCTTGAAGCGGGCGATCGACCGGGCGCCGGCGCTTTCGATCTGCAACACATCCCAGTTGAGTTTGAAGCACCCGGACTGGAAGGCCCGGACCACCGAATTGCGCACGCCTATCGCCACGTACCGTTCCGGGTAATCCCGGTTATAATTGTCGATGGCATCCTGGAACAGTTCGCGCAACGAGGATGTCAGGGCCTCGCCGGTGATCGCCTCATATTCAGAGGTTACGGCGGTGACGTAATCCTTTGTTGTGATCAGTGTATCACCACGCTGCAGGCGCGTATGGATGCGCTCCCACAACTGCTGATGGACAGCATCAGGCAGTACGGCATGGGTTGCAGGTTCGGGGAAGAGTTCCATGGTGATGGCGGTCGATTCCGGTCGCAGAGTAGAGTTGGCGTTTATATGGTAGTTTTATTCAAAATATACACTTTGTTCAAAATAGACACAGAGTGCATCGAAGGCGCAAGTGGAGCATGAGGCCATCCGCAAAGTATGCGTCGCCCCGACAGAGACAACTGTGACCGCGGTCACATGTGCCGTGCACCTTGACGGGGTGTGCAAGAGTTTTGGCGACCGGCCTGCGGTATGTGACCTGTCGCTGAAGATCTGGCCCGGAGCGATCTACGGCTTTCTGGGACCCAATGGTGCCGGCAAGACCACCACCATGCGGTTGATCCTCGGGATCTATCTTCCGGACAGCGGCTCCGTGTCGGTTCTCGGGCTCGATGATCCGCGGCTCGTTCGCGAACGCATCGGTTATCTCCCGGAGGAACGCGGCCTCTACCCACGTATGCGGGTCCTGGACCAGGTCGCCTATTTCGGTGCCCTGAAGGGGCTGTCCGACCTCGAATCCCGGTCCCGCGCAGGTGACCTGCTCGACAAATACGGGCTCGGGTCGTGCAGCCAGATGCGCTGTCAGGCACTGTCCAAGGGTATGGCGCAGAAAGTGCAGATTCTGGCGACGCTGATTCACGAGCCGGATCTCGTCATTCTGGATGAGCCATTCTCCGGGCTGGATCCGGTCAATCGGGATCTCATGCGCGACGTCATCGTCGGCCTCAGGGATCGCGGTGCCAGCGTCATCTTCTCGACACATATCACGGAGCAGGCGGAGCAGATCTGCGATCATGTGGTCCTCATCGACGGCGGCCGCAAGTTGCTCGATGGTGCCACGCAGCAGGTGCGGGCCGCCGCCGGTGGCGCCGTGCATCTGGAATATGAAGGTGATATCAGCATGCTCGCCGGGTTGCCGGACGTGCAGCGCGTCAATGACGGCGGCCGTCAGGCAGAGATCATTCTTGCCGAGGGGGGCGACCCACAGGTTGTGCTGCGGAGCCTGGTGGAGCACGCCGTCACGGTCCTGGCCTTCGATCTGCGTCAACCGTCGCTGCACGAGGTCTTTATCCGCAGCGTCAGCCGCCCCGCCGCCGAAGTGAGTCTGGAATGAACAAGGCCTGGCTTGTGGCGCGGCAGGAATTTCGCCAGACGGTATCGACCAAGGCCTTCTGGATCGGCTTGCTGTCGTTGCCGGTGATCATCTGTCTGGCGGTGGCGGTGCCCATCCTGCTGGACCAAACGACGGATGCCCGGCGCTACGCCGTCGTCGACGACTCGGGATGGCTGCTGGCCGAGATCGATCGGTCGATTTACCAGGACGATCTGCAGGGGTTGGCTGAAGACCTGCAGCAGATGCATCGCCAGGACCGCGAGGCGCACGATCGCCTGCCCGAGATCCTGCGTGCTTTCGGTGGCGCCTGGCGGGAACTCGACGAGATGCACCGGAATGGTCTGATCCAGGCTCTGGCGTCTGCTGCCACGGCTGACACTTCCACCTTCGTCGTTGTTCGCAAAGCGGAGCTGTTGGACTGGTGGACGAGGGCCACGACGGAAGATCTCGATCGACTGCATCTGGACCTGTCACGTCAGCATTTTGCTCGTGTCGAGGTGCCGCCCGGAACCGACACCGAGGTGGCGCTGAACAACGCGATCCGTGAGGGGCAGTTGTTCGCCTACTTCATCATCGGCAGAGATCCCGTTGGTGTCGGCGGCGACCCGGCGGGCGACGCCAGTCGGTATGCCAGTCGGTATGCCAGTGACCGCAGCAGTGAGTACGTGTCGAACAATCTGACGGACCGTGAGCTGCGCGACTGGTTCGCCACGTATGCCGACGCCTGCGTGCGCCGGGTCCGCCTGCAGCGCGAAGGAATTCAGCCTGCGGTCTCCGACTGGGTGCAGGCGTCCGTCACCTTTGGCGAACGCCGCGTAGGTGCTGGTGGCGAAGTGGCGGAAGTGGCCACAAGAGATAAAGTGCGACAGTGGGCGCCGGCGGTTTTCACCTACCTGCTGTGGATCGCCGTGTTCACCAGTGCGCAGATGCTGCTGACGAGCACCATCGAGGAGAAATCGGCGCGGATCATGGAGGTGCTCGTGTCTTCCGTCAGCCCCACGGACCTGCTCGCCGGCAAGGTTATCGGTGTCGCCGGCGCCGGCCTGATCGTCGTCGGCTCCTGGGCGTTGTGCCTGCTCGCTGGCATGCTGAGCCTGGCGCACATCGTGGGTCCGGCGGCGCAGGGGCTGACGCAGGTGGCGTCCGATCCCTATCTCCTGGTGGCTTTCGCCATCTACTTCCTCCTTGGCTACCTGCTCTATGCAGCCTACCTGGTGGGCCTGGGATCGCTGTGTACGAGTCTCAAGGAATCACAGAACCTGATGTGGCCGGCGATGATGCCCTTGCTCGTGGCGCTCATGTCGATGACGCACATCAGCAAGGATCCCAATGGCACCATGGCGCGGGTGCTGTCCTTCATTCCGCCACTGACGCCGTTTGTCATGATGAACCGCTCAGGCGGGCCGCCGCCACTGTGGGAATACGTCGCCACAACGCTGCTGCTGGTACTATCCATCTGGCTGGCTGTGCGCGCCGCGGCACGGGTGTTCCGCGTTGGCATTCTGGCCACGGGCAGTCGTCCTTCCGCCCGCGAGGTGCTGCGCTGGCTGCTGGCGCGGTAGAACGATGCGACGGACCTACAGACCAAGGCCGAGCTGCGGGTCCTGTGTGGGTGTGGCGGGCTCCACAACGTCGACCAGGGAGGCATCGTCATTGCCCGCGTGGTTGACCCGATCCGATACCGGATGCACGATGAGATCAGCCAGCGGGTAGGGGCGCAGCACCCGGGCCAGCGCCTGCAGATCGGTGACATCCGCATCCAGCCAGATTTCGACATCCTCCCGGGTTAGAATCGCCGGCATGCGGTGATGCACAGTGGCAGCGACCTCATTGGGCTCGGTGGTGATGATCGAACAGCTGCGCAGGATCCCTTCCTCCGGCGTCTGCCAGCGCTCGTAGAGGCCGGCCATGGCGAAAGGTTCGCCGCCGGCGCGTCGCACCAGCATTGGCGTGCGCACTTGGCCGGCACGGTGCCACTCGAAGTAGCCACTGGCCGGAATCAGGCAGCGGCCGCGGGCGAAAGCGCCACGGAAGGCGGGTTTGTCCGCCAGAGTTTCGGCGCGGGCGTTGATCAGACGATTGCCGATGGCCGGATCGCGGGCCCACGAAGGCACGAGCCCCCACTTCAATTCCTGCATGACCCGGCTGTCCCGCTGGATGACGGCCGCCACCGGCTGACTCGGCGCGATATTGAAACGTGGACGCAACTCAAGCAGCGTCTGCTCCACAGCAAAGCGCTCGGCCACGTCCTCCGTGGAATGATGCAGGGTGAACCGTCCGCACATATGGTGTAGAATAGAGACCATGAACGACTCAATCCAGCGCCTGATCCCATCCCCGACCGAATTGCCGCACCGGCGCCGCAATCCGCTCACAGGGGAGT
The DNA here is from genome assembly GCA_027593305.1 of bacterium. Classification (GTDB taxonomy): domain Bacteria; phylum Latescibacterota; class UBA2968; order UBA8231; family UBA8231; genus UBA8231. The sequence goes on along the minus strand of JAQCJA010000004.1, from coordinate 4,461 downwards.
GGGTGCAGGTCAGTCCCCAGCGCGTGCAGCGTCCGTGGCAGGGGCGCCAGGATCCGCCGGCGCCCCAGGGCCGCCCCGCCCATGATCCGACCTGCTACCTGTGTCCGGGAAATGAGCGCGCCGGCGGCCAGCGGAATCCTCCGTATGAGGGCACCTTTGTTTTTGCCAACGACTTCGCCGCGTTGGTGCCCGACGGGCCCGCTGTCCTGCCGGCCCACCACGAGTTGCTGCAGGCGGCGCCGGTGGCCGGGCAGTGTCGGGTGCTCTGTTTCTCGCCCCGCCATGATCTGACGCTGGCGGCAATGGACGTCGCCGACGTGCGGGCCGTCATCGACGTGTGGGCCGAACAGGTCGAGGATCTGGGCCAGCGCTACCGCTGGGTTCAGGTCTTCGAGAACAAGGGGGAGCTCATGGGCTGTTCCAACCCACACCCCCACGGTCAGGTGTGGGCTCTTGATGCGCTGCCCAACGAAGTCCACAAAGAGAATGTCAGCCAGGCTGACTACTTCGCCCGCCAGCACAGTCCCTTGTTGCTGGACTATGCCACCGTGGAGATCGACTGCGGCACGCGGGTCGTCGAGTGCACGGACAATTGGCTCGCCGTCGTGCCCTTCTGGGCGGTGTGGCCTTTCGAGGTGCTGCTGCTGCCCCGTTTCCGCGTCGCTCATCTGCCGGATCTGCAGGCCGATGAGCGGCTGGATCTGGCGGTGATTCTGCGTCGTCTGCTGCGCCGCTATGATGGTCTCTTCGATACGTCCTTCCCCTACTCCATGGGTTGGCACGGCAAGCCGCGCACCGAAGGTGCCGAAGGGTGGCAACTGCATGCGCACTTCTATCCGCCCCTGCTGCGTTCGGCGACGGTGCGCAAGTTCATGGTGGGGTATGAACTGCTCGCCGAAGCCCAGCGGGATCTGACAGCCGAGGCGGCGGCGACACAGCTGCGCTCGGTTCATGTGGAGCAGCAGCAATGAACCGGATCACCACAGGACCCGGCGCCGAGGTACGGCGCGTTTTCAGCGAGCGCTTCGGTGCCCCGCCCGAGGTTGTGGTGCGAGCCCCGGGGCGGGTCAACCTCATCGGCGAGCATACCGACTACAACGACGGGTTTGTCCTGCCCATGGCCATCGACCGGGCTGCGTGGATCGCCCTGCGTGCCACCCGGGCCTGCACCGTGCGCGTGCAGGGCATCGACGTTGGCCAGACGGGGGAGTTTTCTCTGGCAGCGGTGCGCGCTGCAGGGCCACCGGCAGCGGGCACGCTGCAACAGGGCTGGCTGGAGTACCTCAAGGGCATGGCGTGGGCGCTGATGGATGCCGGCCATGTGTTGTGTGGCTGGGAGGGAGCCGTTGCCGGTGATGTTCCCATCGGCGCCGGTCTGTCCTCCTCCGCCGCGCTGGAACTGGCAACGGCGCGGGCCTTTGCCCACGTCAGTGACTTGAGCTGGGATCCGGTGGCCATGGCTCTGCTGGGACAACTGGCCGAAAACAAGTGGGTCGGGGTCAACTGTGGCATCATGGATCAGATGATCTCAGCCGCCGGGCGGGCGGATCATGCCCTGCTGCTGGACTGTCGCACGCTGGTGGGCCGTCATGTGCCGCTGCCGGCGGGTACGGCGGTGGCCGTGCTCGACACGGGTACACGCCGGGGTCTGGTGGATTCGGCCTACAATGAGAGACGCAGTCAGTGCGAGATTGTGTCGGCTCACTTCGGCGTAACTGCACTGCGCGACGTGACGTCGCAGGATCTGGCAGCACGAGCCGGTGAACTCGACGATCTGGCGCTGCGCCGAGCTCGCCATGTCATCACCGAGAATGAACGAACCACCGAGGCGGCGGACGTTCTGGCTGCCGGGAACGGGGTGCGCATGGGGGAACTGATGAACGCCAGTCACGCGAGCCTGCGCGATGACTTCGAGGTCTCCTGTGAGGCCCTTGATGTCATGGTGGAATGTGCCCGCAAGGCCAACGGTTGTTATGGCGCGCGTATGACGGGGGCAGGCTTTGGTGGTTGCGCTGTGGCTCTGGTCGAGATCGGGGCGGCGCCGGCCCTGGCACAATCGGTGGCGACGGAGTATCGCCAACTGACGGGACATGCGCCGCAGGTCTACGTATGCACTGCAACCAACGGCGCCGATATCGCGTGAGCAGCCCACCATCTGAAAAGGCTCGCCATGCGGTCGCCCTGAGTGACCTCGCGCCGGGCGCCACTGATGGACCTGTGGAGCCACGCCTGCGCGAGTTCCTGATCGAGCATCTGGCCCCCCATCTCACCGAACATCGCCTGCGGCGCATGCACACTGTGGTGTCGCGGCGCACTCGCTGGTTGACGGTTGTGCTCGAGGATATCTACCAGCCGCACAACGCCAGCGCCGTGTTGCGCTCGTGTGAATGTTTCGGCATTCAGGACGTACACGTCGTCGAGGACCGCAATCGGTACAAAATCAGCCGCGACGTCGCCCTCGGCGCGTCACGCTGGCTGGATCTGCACCGCTGGCGCGCAGTGGCGGGGCAGACGATCGATGATTGCTGTGACCAACTGGCCAGCAGCGGTTATCGACTGGTGGCGGCGACACCACGCAAGGGTGCCGTCGCCCTGGAAGACTTCGATGTCACTGCCGGTCCCGTGGCGGTGATGTTCGGTACTGAGCTGAAGGGCCTCACACCCGCCGCTCTGGAGCGCGCCACCGAGGCTGTGCACATCCCCATGTACGGATTCAACGAGAGCTTCAACATTTCCGTCAGTGCCGCCCTCATTCTGCGCGAACTGAGTGCCCGCATGCGGTCATCCGGGGCGGCCTGGAAACTCGACGACGAAGCGACACGCGATCTGCTGTTGAGCTGGATGCGGCGATCCATCAACCACAGTGAAGACCTGATCGAGTGCCTCCTCGAGAGCGCAGGATCTGGCACTGACAAAGAAGGCGGCTGATCATGAGCAGAGCACTGGCGGATGCGGAGCGGCGGGCGATCGCCGCTGCCGTCGATGCCGAAGCCATCGGTCGTGACACCCTGGCCTTTGTTGAGGTTACCAGTGAGACCGGGGATGAAGGTGGTGGCTCAGCGTTCCTGGCGCAGCTGTTGCAGCGCGAGGGGTTCGCCGTCGAGCAGGACATGTTCCTGCCCGGGCGGCCGAACATCTACAGCCGCATTCCCGGTCGCGGGGATGGGCCCTGTCTGGTCTTCAACGGGCACACGGACACCATTCCCGTCGGTGCCTGTCACGCCCCAGGGCGCGACGGAGACTGGATCCTTGGCCGGGGTACCGAGGACATGAAGGGTGGACTCGTTGCCATGGTACATGCGGCGGCGGCTCTGCGCCGGGCCGGTGTCGAGTTGTCCGGCGATCTGTGGCTGACGGGCGTTGTCGGCCACGAGACCCCCGTCGGCCGGAAGGAGGGTCCGAAGCGGCTCATCGAGCACCTGCATTCAGGGAAAATCCCGGCGGCGGGGATCATCATAGTTGAAGGTCCCTGTGCGGTGTGGGCGGCCAGCCTCGGCTCGGCTCTGTTCACCATCACCGCGCACGCGGATCGCGAGCCGATTCACACGATCAAGGTGCCCTGGGCCGACAATCCGATCCGTTGGCTCGGCGCCCTGCTGGCCGAGTTTGATCGCCTCGAGGAGGGTTTCATCGCCGGCGGGACCCACCCGCTGTGCGGGCGGCATCAGCTCAATGTGGGGATCGTCCGTGGTGGTGACTGGTTCAATCGCCTGCCCGTGGAGTGGCAGGTCACGGGGACGCGTCGTTGGACACCGGGTACGACCTGTGCTGAAGCACTGGCACAGCTGCAGACGGTGTGTGCCGGTATCGCCGCACAATCGGGCCTGCGCTTCGAGGTCGATCTGGCCAATGGCCGCGAGCCTTTTGAGACGCCCTCCGGGCATCCACTCGTCCAGGCCCTGCTCGACGCCGGTGAAGTGGATCGGGGTCGTCGTCCGGATGTCATCGGCATGGGTCTGGTGGGGGATGCCAACCTGTACGCCAACGACGGCGGCATCCGCACCGTCTGCTACGGCCCCGAACACCAGACGGCACATTCCGATGCAGAGCGTGTGTCCATGGAGCGCTTGGCGCATTGCGCCCGCGTCTACGCCATGGCTGCTGCCGGTTTCTGTGGCGTTGCCGACTGAGGAGCGGGCGGATCGCCCGCTGATTGGCTTTGGCGGATCTCGCCGGAAGACCGGCGACCCCGGCCGCCCTGGACAGAACGTCATCTCTCTTCGTTCTCACCAATCGTGCGTAACACGTTGATTCATATAGTCGTTATGTGATCCTGAAAAAACCCGTCGACACTCGGTACGGCACTTGCTCTTCGAGACGCGTCACGTTTTCCACGACCACCCTCGACGAAGGATGCCTCGATGAATCGCGGATTCGACCGGGAGACGATAGAACGCGTTGCCAGGATCTACAGGAGCAACCAGGATGCGTGCACGGCACTCGGCATCACTCTGAGAAGTT
>JAQCJA010000403.1 GCA_027593305.1 bacterium | reverse complement strand
GAATCCCTACATCGGCGGCGACCGGTATCGTGCGATCCAGCGCATGGCCAACCCCCTCGGAGTGTCACTGTTCAGTGTCATCGTCCGTCAGCACGAGCGCATCCTGCAATGGCTGGGCGGCCTGCCCTTTGTCGACGCCGGACGCATCGCCTTTTACGGCCTCAGCTACGGCGGCAAGACGGCCATGCGTGTGCCCGCTCTGTTGCCGGGTTACTGCCTGTCGATCTGTTCGGCGGATTACAATGAGTGGATCTGGAAGTGTTCGTCGACGCGACATCGGTGGTCCTACATGGGCACCGGCGAGTACGACATGCCGGAGTTTGATCTGGGCAACACCTGCAATTATGCCGAGATGAGCTGGCTGATCTTTCCGCGGCCCTTCATGGTCGAACGGGGCCATCATGATGGTGTCGCCCCCGATGCGTGGGTCGCCTATGAATATGCCCGCACACGTCGACTCTACGTGCTGCTCGGCCACGGCGAGCGGACGGAGATCGAGTTTTTCAACGGGCCACACACGATTCACGGCCAGGCCACATTCGCCTTTCTGGAGAAACATCTGACATGACCGTTACCAGCCGCAACAAGACGGACTTCGATAGAGATGGCTTCGTTCTGCTGCGCGGCTATCTGTCGGCAGCGGCAGCGGCCGAGGTCAACATCAACGTCGATCGCTTCATCGCCGACGTACTGCCCAAGGCGCCTGAAACGACGGCTTTCTACGAAGACCGTGACGAACCGTCGTCGATCAAACGGCTGCAGAACATGTATCACCTGGATCCATACTTCGACGAATTGTTCCATGGCCAGCGCATGCAGGGACTGGCTGCGGAACTGCTCGGGGACGGTGCCCGGGGCAAGAACCTGCAGTGGTTCAACAAGCCGGCGCGCATCGGCGGCGTGACCCCGCCCCATCAGGACGGCTTCTATTTCATGCTGGAGCCAAACGAGGCCATCACGTTGTGGCTGGCCCTTGATGAGATCGACGAGGAGAACGGCTGCATCCGTTACGTGCCCGGCAGCCATCTTCAGGGCATGCGGCCCCACCAGCGCTCCAACGTGGTCGGCTTCTCCCAGGGGCTGCCCGATTACACCGCCGAGGATCTTGCCATTGAGGAGCCCATCCGGGCCCGGCCAGGGGACCTGTTCGCCCATCACAGCATGACGATTCACCGCGCCGACGCCAATCCATCGGCCCGCCGGCGGGCGGCCCTCGGCTTCGTCTACTTTGCCGAGTCCGCCAGGGAAGACGCCGAGCGAGCCGAGCGCTACCGGCAGGAACTGTACAAGCAGTGGGAGCAGGAAGGCCGCATCTGAACCGCTGCGGGCATCAGCCGGCGGCGAGCGTCTCCTGCTGCAATTGCTTCAGGGCACCCTGGAATATCGCCATGGGTTCGCCGATGCAGAGAAAGTGAAACCCCTCCCTGACCATGGTCGGACCATCACCGATGCGCCACATGGTCTTGTGCACACGCTCCGCCGAGGCACGGATGTCGGCGATCGCCGCCAGCAGGGCCGGGTGATCCATCTGTGCCCCTACCCCCAGATCCATCGACAGGTCGTAGGGGCCGATCGCCATGGCCGTGACGATCTCGTGCGCCGCAATCTCGTCGACACAGGCAAGACCAGCCTGTGACTCGATCTGCGGCAGGATGATGAAGTCATCCTCGACCTCGCGCTTCCAGCTTGCATAGCTGAAATCATCGACCCAGTAGTTGCCCGGACCGCCGGGACGACGGTTGCCGCGTGGTGGCATCCAGATGCTGTCACGCACACGATCCAACTGCGCCACGGACTCCACCGTCGGCAGCAGCAGGCCGCAGGGGCCTCGATCGATGGCCCTGCGGATGGTTGCCGTCTCGGTGTCGATGGGGCGTATCAGCACCGGGAAGTTCAGCTGTCGACCCAGGGCGCAGACCTCCGCCACGAGGGCATCATCGTGGACGCCATGTTCCTGATCGGCAATCAGATAATCGACCCCTGCCAGTTGCAGAAACTCAAGCAACTGCGGCCACAGCAGATCCGTCGCCAGCACACCGGTCGTGATCTGTCCCGCCGCCACCCTGGCACGTAACCGTTTCGCCGCCTCCATCTTCAGTCGCCCTCCACCTGGCGTCGGTACTCGTCAAAAGGACCCAGGCCGATCGTCGCCCGCCGTTCGTCGAGCTTGTCGGGATCTTCGATGGGCCAGGGCTCGGGTCTGCCGTCGGCGCCGGCGTGGAATTGCGTCCCGTACAACTGCGGCTTGCCCGCAGCAGCACGGATGCGATCGTCGAGATAACCGATCAGTCGTTGTCCAACTTCATGCGGTGCACAGGCCTGCATCAACTGCAGGCAGTGCGTCTGGAACTCGGGTTCGTTGTCGGCCTCCTGCACGAGCAGCCAGGCATCGAAGGCCCCGTCGGTGCCGACCATGGTGATCGTCGGCCAGCCAACTTCGGCAACGATTACCTTCATGCGGTCCAGGTTGCGACGACACAGATCCTCATGGGCCTGGCGGGCGCCATTGCCATCCGCAATCCGGCGCTGCGCGTCCTGGTCCTCGGCGACCATCCGACTCAATTCCTGACTCAACTCCGGACGCTGAGGCTCATGGGTGCCTTGCGACATATGCAATCTCCTTTTGTTGAAGGACGAAGCGTGGCCCGCGGTCCACGTTCTGTCAACCGGACCGACCTGGCCACCGACCTGGCCACCGCGCCATCCGCCCTCCATCTTTCGGCCCCGAACCTTCAACCGGACAAGAGGATCAGGTCATGACACAGACCGCGGACACACTGGGAGTAAGCGTGAACGACCAGGGGCGGCTGTCGCTGGCCGTGGCCAGCTGGCCGGGGTTCGTCCTGCACGATCTGGGCACTGCGCTTCGCCTGGATGGCAAAGACCGCGCGCCGGGCGCCGTCGCGATCGAGCGTGACGGTGCCGATACCTTCGTGCAGATGGACTTTGGTCAGGGCATCCGTCTGGTCCTGCACCTCGACGGTCAGTTGTCTGGGCAATTGTCTGGGCAATTGTCTGGGCCATTGCCTGGGCCATTGCCTGGGCCATTGTCTGGGCCATTGTCTGGGCCATTGTCTGGGCCATTGTCTGGGCTGCGTCTGCGCAGCGTGCTGCACAACGACGGGCCCGTCGACGTTGAGTTGCAGGACGTGATCCTGCTTGGGGGTGGCACCATGGCCCTTGGCGTGAACGGTGCCGAGGTCCGCGTCCTCGAGCAGGGCAACTACTGGGGCCACGTACGCAACATTGGCACATCTGCCGCAGCGGCGGCCGCCGCCGATGGCGAGGGGGACGAGTCGCAGGCCCGTACCGTCACAGGCACCTCGGACCATGTCTGGGTCGCCTGGGATCCCGTTGCGCAGAGAGGCCTGCTGGCCGGCTTTCTCACGTCGGAGCGGTGGCAGGGCCGGGTCGAGATCTCTGCCTCCACTGATGGCATCGTGCAGAGCTGGCGACTGGGTTTCGACGGCGCCGATGTATGCCTGCCCGCGGGCAGCGCCACCATCCTCGAAGAGGCCGTGCTGAGCATTGGCGATGACCCCTGGCGGCTGTTGGAGGACTATGGCGACCACGTCGCCGCCCGACACAATACGACCGTCACCGACGCACCCCCCGTCACCTGGTGCAGCTGGTACCCGTACCGTCTCGGCGTCACCCAGGAGCGCATCCTCGAGACGGCGCACATTGCCGCCCGACGCCTGCAGCCACTGGGTCTGTCGACGCTGCTGATCGATCTCGGCTGGCAGGCAGGCAATCTGCCCAGCACGTTTGCCGAAAACGAACGCTTCCCCAACGGCCTGCGCTGGCTCGCCGACCGCCTGGCGGAACTGGAGCTGGGACTGGGAGTCTGGTCGGCGCCCTACTCGGTGAGCGAGTACGATCCCATCGCCAGCGAACACCCCGAGTATCTGATCCAGGATGAAGAGGGCACACCGGTGGCGTCCGGGACCTGGTTCTGGGAACCACACGGCAAGGTTCACATTCTCGATCTCACCCATCCCGAGGCTCGCGCCTGGCTGCTGGAGCGCCTGGCGAGTCTGGCCGCCCGGGGCGTCACCTATCTCAAGCCGGACTTCATCGGTTGCGTCACGAACCCCGCCGCGCGCCGGCGACATGACCGCACCATCGCCGCCGGTGGTGGCACGCAGGCCGGCCGCCTCGGGGCGAGCGTCATGCAGCAGGCCCTGCCGGGGGCAGCGATCCTCAATTGCGGCGGACCGGAGATGCCAGGTACCGGCGCCCAGCCGCTGCTGTATACCTGCAACGACACGGGCAACACCGGCTTCCTCGCCACCGACTTTCGCCGGCGCAACACACACGCCCTCGCCTGCCACCTGTGGAAGAACAGGCGCTGGGGGATCATCCAGCCCTCGTGCCTGTGCGTCGGCTTGCCCGGCACGCTGGAGGAGGCGCGCCAGAGGGCGACGATTGCCTTCCTCGCCGGTGGTCAGATCGATATCTCCGACACCCTGACGACGTTGCCCGAGGACCGCTGGGCGGTGCTGGCGGCAACGTTGCCATCCCTGGGACGATCAGCAACACCGGTGGACCTCTTTGAGCCGTTGCCGACGCTGGCTTTTGGCTACGAACAGTCGACACAAGGGGGGAGTGCCCCCGCTGCTGACCTGCCGGATCTGCCCGCCGGTTCCGTGTGGCACCTGCACGTCGATGCCGGTTGGGACAGCTGGGAGCTGGTGGGCCTGTTGGCCTTCCCGGACGACGTTGATGCGGCAGCCCCCGGTATCACCCGCTTTGTGGTACCCCTCGAGCGGCTCGGCCTGGCAGCG
>JAQCJA010000402.1 GCA_027593305.1 bacterium | reverse complement strand
GTGCGCGACGCTGCAGATCTTCAGTTGTCATGCGTTTCCCGGTATATTGTCGAGTTGTCGTCGCCTGCGCCTGCTCCTATCCTGACACAAGTTATCCGCCTCGTCCACCCCCCAAGGCTCCCATGGCTCGATTTCGCCCCGCCCTCATCGCCTGCGCCCTGAGTCTCGTACTCAACGCCTGCGCCGACAGAGAGGCAGCAGATCTCGTGGAGCGCCTCAAGACACGGGACACAGAGGAACTGCAGGAGGTGACAGGCAAGCTCATCCGCCTGCCAAATGCCATCGCCGTTCCGGCCCTGCTGCAGGGCCTGCAGTCGGAAGATTGGCGCACCCGTTACGTGAGTGCCAGGTTGCTGGGAAAGTTTCAGGCGCAGGAGGCGATCCCGGCATTGATCGTCGCTCTGGGGGATTCGATCGGCGGCGTCCAGGCCAAGGCGGCCGAGGCTCTGGGCAGGCTGGATGCGCAACAGGCAACGACCCGCCTCATCGATCTGCTCGACAATCACAACGAGATCGTGCAGGTGGCGGCGGCCAACGCTCTGGGCGCCATCGCCACACCCGCCGGCCTGCCGTCTCTGTGCCGACTGGCCGCATCCAGGAGCCTGCAGCTGCGCACCGCCGCTCTCCGTGCTCTCGGGCCCTGCCTGGACGATACGGCAGCCCCGGTACTCAGCCGGCAGGCCCGCGAACTCATCGATTCCGCCCTTCATGATATCTCCCCCGACGTCCGTATTGCCGGCATTGTGGCGTTGCGTGGCGCGGACTATGCGGGGGCAGTCAACGAGCTGCTGCGTCTGGTGACAGACCCGTCGGCTGAAGTGCAGCACGTCGCCGTGCAGGCACTGGGCGAGATCACCGACACCCGGCACGCCGCCTGGCACGGCGACAGCCGTCCTGATATGGGACGCATCACCAGCGTTCTCGACAGCGTTGTCGCCGCTTCGACAAACGTCGCCGTTGTGGCACGCGCCGGAGAGGCGCTGGCCAGGATCGCCGCTGCTGGCAGGAACAACGATCACTACTGAAAGGGACCCGGGGAACTTGCCGGATTGCGTTGCGAGACCGAGGCTTTCTGTCATGGACCCGCAAGCCACCGATGTCTGACGTGCTCTATATCTCCGATCTGGATGGCACCCTGCTGCAGCAGGATGGCACGTTGTCGAATCGAAGCCACGCGCTGCTGGCGACGTTGCTCGCCGATGGCGTTCTCTTCACCGTCGCCAGCGCGCGCAGCATCGGCTCCATCGCTCCCATCCTGCGAGGCCTCGCCCTGCCGTTGCCGGTGATCGAGTTCAATGGGGCTTTTCTCTCCCACCTCTCCACCGGTGAACACCTGTGGATCAACGACATGCAGCAGCCCGTCCTCGGCAGGGTGTACGAGGCGATCACCAGACACGGGCGGCGCCCCTTTGTCTCGACCTTTGACGGTCGGCACGACTGGGTCTATGCGCCCCCCGCGGCGCACGCCGGCATGCAGTGCTACATCGATGCCTGCGTGACTGCAGGGGATCCCCGTCTGCGCCAGGTCGACGACGAATCGGTTGCCCTCGCCGAGCAGGTCGTCTGCCTGAATGTCATCGACCGCCAGGAGAATCTGGCGCCGCTGGCGGCGCAGTTGGTGACCTTCGGCGCTGCCATTGATGTCACGTTCTGGCGCAACGGCTATTGCCCGGGCTGGCACTGGCTCAGCATCCATGACGGTCTTGCCACCAAGGATCGGGCCGTGCGCTCCCTCGTCGACCACGCCGGTCTTGGCAACGTGGAGATCGTCGCTTTCGGTGACGAGAGCAACGATATCGCCATGATTCGCAGCGCCCACCGTGGTATCGCCGTAGCCAACGCCATTGCCGAAGTGCAGGCCGTCGCCGACGAGATCATCGGCGCCAATACCGAAGACAGCGTACCGCGCTACATCCAGAAGGACTGGCTCGCACGTCGCCACTGATGACGATCGATCGGGCATGAAAGCGGCAGAGGCAACAGGACAATCGACGCATCCAGGCAGGCACCTGACAACCACGGTGCCGGCGGCTGTGTTCCTCGTTGCACACGTGTACGCACGGTTTCGGCCGGCGAATCTGTGGGGCGTCGACAGCCTCGCCTACTATGGGCCGCTGACTTGTGCCCTCTTTGTGGCGCTGCCCCTGCTGGCGCTGGCCCTGCCCGTATCCCTGCTTCCCGCCGCCGTACGGCAGCGGCTGTCAGGACTGAGATTCCCACCATGGTTTGGCTGGGGCCTGGCGGTCGCTGCTCTGCCCTGGTTCTGGTTCGGTCGGGTCCGGGTCCATGCTCTCGGCGACAGCATCAAGTGGTTCGCCATCGTTGGCAACGCCATCGGTCACTACCGCCCCTTCAGCGACATCCCCTGGCACAACGCCAGCCTCAAGCTGCCCGGACTGGAATTCATCAACTTCCAGCAGGCCCTCGATCTGCTGGTACATGTCGGCGTCTACGCTTTGCTCCACGCCTTCGGTGTGTCCGAACCGCAACAGGCCTACGAATGGGTCAGCATTGTCGCCGGCGGGCTCTACGTGCTGGCTCTGTGGAGTCTGGCGCAGCGACTGTCGACGTCGCCGGGCAACCGCCTCGCCGTCTTCGGCTTCTTCCTCAGCCTGGGCACCCTGCAGCTGTTCTGCGGCTATGGCGAGAGCTACACCCTCGTCACGTTGCTCTGTGTGCTCTACCTGACCTGTGCCGTGGATGCGCTGCGCGGCACGCGGCCCCTGTGGCAGGCGGGTGCGATTCTCGCCCTCGCCGGTGCCACACACATGCTTGCCGTGTCGCTGGCGCCCTCCTTTGTCCTGCTTCTCTGGCACCATGGGCGCTGGGGTACCCTGCTACGGTGTCGCCCTGTGCAGGTCCCTCTGGCCGGGCTCGGACTCCTTGGCGCCGTTCTGCTCTACACGGGCTTCTACCAGGACCTGCACCTGCCCCTGCTCACCCCGGATGAACCGGGTCGGTATGCTCTGCTGTCGTGGCGTCACCTCGCCACGCTGGGCAACGCGCTGCTGCTCACGGGACCCTTCGCGTTGTTCTGGGGACTGCTCGCGCTGGGCAGGCAGTCGCCGTCGACACCCGAGCTGCGAGTTCTCGGCGTCGCGGCTCTGGGTGCGGCCTTGCTCGTTGGCGTACATGACATCACCATGGGTGGCCGCGACTGGGATCTGATGTCCTTTCCGGCGGTGCTGGTCGCCGCCTGGGGCATGCTGTCGCTGCAGACCCTTGTTCACGGTGAAACCACGCGCCCTCTGGTGCGGTCGATCCTTCCCGTCATGGTGCTGCACACGCTGCTGTGGATTGGCGTGAATGCCAGCCCGGCGCGGGCGACACAACGCCTGGAGCAATTGCTTCTGGGGGACACGAACCAGTCCACCCACTACCGTGCCTGGACCCTGGGTTACTTCTACCTGGAGCATGGAGAATGCTGCGCGTCGGCAACCGCGGCGTTTGCCGAAGCTGTCACCCACGCGCCGGCAGAAATCGACACACCGGGAACACGGGAGTTTTCCTATCGCAAGTATTTCGCCTCCGCGCTGGCGCGTTCCGGACGTCGAGGCGAAGCTCTTGAGATGATCCGCGATATCTATCATCGGCAGCCGAATCCGCATGCGGGGGCCGACGACGTCACCCTGCACTGGGACTGGGCACTCACCAGTTTCCGCCTGGCCGAAGAGGCTGCGGCCATGGCTGACAACGCCTCGGCGCGGCAACTGTGGACCGAGTCCCGGATTGCTCTGGAACGCCTGGCATCATGGGAGGATTCACCTGGCTCGCATGAAGATCTGGCGACCGTCCTTGATCGTCTGGGGTACCACAGTGAAGCCATCGTCGAACGTTACCTGTCGATCCGCCCCGAGCAGGATGTGATGGAGATCATGGTGCACGAGGGTGACAGCCATCTGGCCGCCGGCGAGCCCAATCTGGCGGCCGTTGCCTATGCGGCGCTGCTGCGCGGCCAGGCCGGGCAGGCTCTGGATGGGGCGCAGTATCTGCGCGTCGGCATCCGCCTGTACAAGGCGGGTGATCTGCAGCAGGCGATCGTCGCCCTGCGTCAGTCCGTCGCCCTGGAACCGGATGCTGAGCTGGCCCAGCGCAATCTGGGCTGGCTGCTGCTGCTGGCGGAAGACACCGCCGGTGCCGTGCGCCACCTGCATGATGCCGTCAGCATCCGCGCCACGGCAGAGGCCATGTTCACCCTCGCCTTCGCGCATATGGCGGCGGGGCAACCCGACAGCTCCGCCGCAGCCTATGCCGACGCCGTCGGCACGTATGGCGCGGAGGGCGGCACACGTGTGGGCGCCGGAGACAATCTCACCTGGTTGATCGGCCGCGGCATACAGGTCGAGCCGGCCCGGGCCATCCGCCAGCGGTACTGGCCGCAACCATGAACAGCGACGAGCCGACGCCCCCGGGTATCGCCACAGGCGCAATGGTCCCGTGGCCAGCCCTGTTCTGTTTCTCGCTGTGGGCCCTGCTGTCCTGCGTCGATGCCGAGATCGCCTGCGCCCGCAGTGAAATGCGCCTGGCCATCGACAGCCTGGGCTGGGCCGCCGGCCCCGGGCTGCTGCCCTCCCTGCTGGGCATTCTGCTGCTGGTAGCTGCCAGTGGGCTGCGCCGCTACGGCGCCCGCGGTTTTGGCCGGCTCGCCGCCCTGGCCGCGCTGTTGAGTCTGGCCAGGCTCCTGAGCCTGTGGCAGCCCGTGGCGGCCCTGTTTCCCCTGCTCGGCATGTTGTGGTCGCCCCATGCCAGCTGGGCTCTGGCCAGTACCGTACTGCTGGTGCTGTTGCCGGCTCTGCGAGCCACTC
>JAQCJA010000401.1 GCA_027593305.1 bacterium | reverse complement strand
CCAGGAAGACCGATAACCAGCCGAAGAACGGTAAGCAGTCGAAGGGCCAGCGGCGCCAGGCCGACCAGCAGCAGGAGAAACTGCTTGCCCGCATCGAAACCGCCGAAGCGCGCATGCAGGAAATCGATGCCGCCTTCTGTGCGCCTCGCTTCTACGACAACACCCCGGCGAACGAGGTGAAGGACCTGCAGATCGAACGCTCCGAACTGGAGCGTGAAGTGGAAAGTCTCACCGCCGAGTGGGAACGTGCCGAGGCCAACGGCTTTTCCAACTGACGATGGCACGGCGTTTCGACGACGCCACCGGCTTTGTCATCGTTCGTGGTCTGTTGACGACCCGGCAGACCGAGGCGATCCGCGACGCCCTGTTGCGCAACGCCGGTGAGGTTGCCGCCAGCGGCGACTACGGCCACGACAGGATTCTGGAGGAAGTCGCCCGTGCTGGGCTCGGCGCCCGTGCTGGGACCAGCCCCGTGGCACCAGGACATCGGCCTCTGGCGCGACCGCAACGACGACGCCATGAATGGCTGGCTCGCAGTGGATACGGCAACCCGGGTGTGGGCGCTGTCTGGGTCAATCCTGCCCAGATCAGTCAACTGACCAACGTCAAACGCCTGCGCTGGGCCATGCGCAATGGTGCCATCCTGCCGCATCCGGCACCGGAACTCATCGTCACCACAGACTGAGCTGGCAACACGCGCGATGCCTGCGCGCGTGACTAACCGACGCGGTACTGCTCCACCCGCTGCATATCGACAACGATCCCCAGACCCGGCCCGGTGGGCACGTTGAAGTGCCCCGCTTCGAGGACGATCCCATCGGTGACGACGTCAGCCACCCGCTTGAAAGGATGCTCGTCGCAAGGCATCGTGGCATTGGCAAGAGTACTCTGCAGATGCACGGAGTAGGCTGTGAGCACACCCAGGCATGAGCCGCCCATCTGCACCCAGCAGGGCACCTGCGCCGCGGCAGCCAGACCCGCCGTCTGCCGCACTTGCAGGGCCGATCCCCCAAGGCACAGGTAGTCGACGCATTCGTGCTTCAGTGCTCTGAGGACCTGGCCCGGATCACCGAGGTGCAGGGCCTGGGCAATGTGGGTCTTTTCGCGCAGCAGGCGATACCAGTCCAGATTGTCCTTGAGCACGGGATCCTCGAAAACCTCCACGGTGCCGATCTCTTCCAGTTCGTCAGCCAGCCGCGCCGCCACGTGCACGTACTCGAAAGTCGTGTTGGGATCGATGATGATGCGGTACTCCGGCCCCGCTGCCGCCTTTATCAGTCGCACCATCTCAACCACATCCCAGGGCCGGGCCTTGAGCTTGTGGAAGGTGAAACCGAGGCGCGCCCCCTCCTCCGCCTGGGCCGCAACCTCTGCCGGCTTCATGTGGGCCGACCAGTACGACACAGGCACACGCTCACGTATCCGGGCGCCAAAGAAGCGCGACACGGGCACACCCATCGCCTGGCCGGCAATGTCGAGGAGCCCGCAGGTCAGGGGGTCCGGCTGCAGAAAGGGATCCAGCACCAGAGGATTCTCGCCCAGCAGCGCCGCCGCCGCCTGTTGATGGCGCGCCGGCTTGCCCTGGTACTCACCCCAGCCTTGCAGACCCGCGTCGGTACGGATGCGACAGAGAGTGATGTCGTAGATCTTCGGCATGTAGTACACCAGCGGCGGCTTCGGCGGGATCTCGACTTCGAAGAGATCGACATGTGTGATCTTCATCAGCACTCCAATGGTGGCAGGAACGGGTGGGAAAGATGGGGGCCCATGATCACTCGTCGAGTCCCCTCGGACAAGCTCGTCTGGTCTGCACGCGCGGGCTCACCTGGCGTTTGCCGCCGTGTCTCTGTCGGCACTTGCGCCGGCACTAGCGCGACTTCACCGATGCCCAACCGTCATCAGCGATGGTTGTGGTCTGGGAGGTCATGAACAGCAGACGCAACCCGGAGCCGGACAGATCATCGTCGAAGGCATTGCAGGTCTTCGGCTGCCGCATGAAGGGCAGCGTCGACAGATAGCCGTGCCCATTGCCGGCGGCGAAGTGGCCGCCACGTGTGACGCCGGTGCAGGAAGCGTAGGGGCCGGTGGAAGACCACTCGTCAGATGTCCACTCCTCGACGTTGCCGTGCATGTCGTGCAGGCCCCAGGGATTGCCCTGTTTCGTGCCCACCGGCTGCGGGCGTGTCAGGTCTCGGTACCAGGCGTTGTCGGCCAGTCCTGCGACATCATCACCGAAGTACCACAAGGATGTCGTCCCTGCGCGGCTGGCGTACTCCCATTCGGCGTCGGTGGGCAGGCGGAAGCCACCACCCGCCGTATGCTCATTGAGGACGGTGAGCAGTCTCTCGGCAGCGGCCCGGCTCACGTTCGTGGCGGGCAGATCCTCTGCGTCCCCGGCTCCCCAGGGCACCTCGGCCAACACGGCGCGCCACTGCTGCCGCGTCAGTTCGTACTTCGCCAGATAGAAGCCGTTGTCGATGACCACCGTCCTCTGCGGCGCCGCCCGAACGTCGGTGATGAACGGCCCGCCGAGAAGGACCCCGAGTCGAGCGACGTGATCTGCCGTCATCCCCATGGTGAAAGCCCCCGCCTCAACCCAGACGAAGTCCATCGTTGCGTCGCCGGGCAGTTGCACGGTGATCTCCCGGTTGGCAAGAACCGGCGTGATGGTCAACAGGATCAACAGAAAGCATCGCATGGGGTCGAACTCCACAACCTTGCAGCAGGGGTCTTGTGCGTGACTCAGATCGGCCGGAGATAAGGTAGCCTGTCCGCAGTTTGTCAGGTGGCCGGAGACTGGCACCGGCGGCGCACACGCCCGAGGAGGTGGTATTCGTGCTCGAGAAGGCAGCTCAGATGAAGCAGGAAATGGCGCTCTGAAGGCCGTTGCAGGAAAGTCTTGACTTCCGGTACGGGCTTGGTATTGTACGGAGCACAACGACGAAGTGAGTGGACCAGCCGCCTTGGATAAGAGGCGAAGAGGCCGCGAAGGCGCGGTTGATGGCAGTGACCGGACGGAATCGAAGTAGCCTGGTTGGTCACTGTCGAAGTGAGCGTTCGAGATGTTCTGTTCGCGTATTTCAAGGAGGCTGCGTTTGACTGAACCTCTGCGGTTTCGTCTGATGAGCACCCCGTCGAGATGCACCGAACCATCGTTCTGACGAAACTGCCAACTCCGGCGACATCCGTACAGGCCTGCGGCCTGGCCGGTCGATCGCGCCGCAATCTGGCCCCGGTTCAGGAAGGCACTCCCGCATAACGTTCACGGGACCTTCGGCTGCCATACCGAGCACCCGATCCGGGGATCAACAACTCATCGCGGCGTCACGACCCGACGGCATTCGAGCCATCCTCCCGGCGACACGGGGTGGGAGTGGATGAGGTGGCCGAACCGGCGGCGGATGCATCCGCCCTTTCGAAACGATCACAGGTCCGACGGACCCTGTCGTTTCGGCAAAGTAGTGATTGATTCTGTAGAGAAACCCCGCCATCGCAAATGATGGCGGGGTTTCTTCTGTTCGGGCGCCTTTCCGCTTGACGATGTTCCCTTCGCGTCGGTCTCTTGGTTGTATGGACGACGCCAGAGAACAACCCATCGAATACGCCAGGAACCGCGCCCATGACCTGCTCGCCGGCGCCGCTCTTGACTTTGTGCTGTTCCGGGACGTTTGTTCACTACCATGGTAGTTATCAACAAAGCCAAGGAACTGCTGCAGGAGCTCGGTCTGGGTGAGAATGAAGCCCTCGCCTATCTGACGCTGCTGGGCTGCCAACCGGCGACGGCGTACGAACTGTCGAAGGTCTCCGGTATCCCGTCATCAAAGATCTACGAGACGGCAAATCGCCTGCTGGATAAGGGTCTCATCGAGCCCGTATCGGCCGACAAGGGCCGCGGCCAGCGGTACATCGCCCTTGGGGCGCAGGACTTCATCGCCGCGCGTCAGCAGGCGATGGCACGAACGACAGAGGCATTGGCGCCGCTGTTGCGCGACGCCGGCAACGGCGTTGAGGCGGATTTCATCTGGCAGCTCGACGCCGCAGATGATGTCATCGACAAGGCACGGCAACTGCTGCAGGGCGCCCGCTCAAGGATTCTGCTGTCCTTGTGGCCGGAGGAGCTGGCGATACTCCGCCAGGATCTGCGCGACGCCGAACAACGCGGCGTGCAGATCGCCCTCGTGCATTACGGTCCTCCGAGCGAAACGATCGGTGCCACCTACCACCACCCGGTGCAGGATACCGTGCGCCGCGAACGTGGCGGCCGGTCTCTGAGCCTCGCCGTCGACAGCCACTGTGTCGTCATCGCCACCTGGTTCGACGATGGTCGTGTCGACGGCGCCTGGAGTCGCAACCGGGCCTTTGTCTTTGTCGCTGAGGACTACGTGCGCCACGACGTCTACATCACGAAAGTCACCACCACCATGGGGGACGAACTGCGCCGTGAGTTCGGTCCCGACTACGCGCGTCTGCGGGAGATTTTTGCATGAAAGCCTGCTGGTTCAATGGACAGATCGTGCCCCCCGACGAAGCGCGTGTATCGGTCTTTGATCACGGCCTGCTGTATGGCGATGGTGTGTTTGAGGGCATCCGCTTCTACGATGGTGTCGCCTTCCGCCTGGATGCACACCTGCAGCGCCTCGAGCGCTCCGCCCGCGCCCTGCACCTCGACATACCCTACCGTCGGGAGCAATTGGCCGATGCCGTGCAGCAGACCATCCTCGGATCACAGGAAGCCGACGGCTATCTGCGGCTCGTGGTCACCCGCGGCGAAGGGGCCCTGGGTGTCGACCCCCGCAGTTGCGCGCGCAG
>JAQCJA010000400.1 GCA_027593305.1 bacterium | reverse complement strand
GAGATCGGCCCGCCGCTGGCGGTCGAGCAGGACTTCACGGGCGCCCTGCATGGCGGCGTTGCCCACTTTGACGATGCGCTCCGCCGGCACCGGCGCCAGAAAGCCCACGGCAATGGCATTGGCGACATTGATGTAGTTGGCGAAGCCACCTGCCAGATAGAGCTTGGAGATATCCGCAGGATCGATGCCGAACTCCTTCAGCAACAGGTACTGTCCACAGTAGTTGGCAGCCTTTGCCTGGGCCAGGTGGCTGGCATCCTCAGCGGAAAACGTGATGCCCTTATCCGGGTCCGTGGGATCCGGTACAATGGTGATGTGGGCGTTGCGTACGGCACCCTGCGCGCCGGTCTGCATGGTCCCGCGCTCCGACATCACGCCGGTACGCCGGAGTTCGGCGAGCAGGTCCACCAGTCCCGACCCACAGATGCCCACCGGTGCGACATCACCGATCACGCCACACCGGAACGTGCCGTCTGCCTCGATATGCACCGACTCAATGGCGCCTTCATACCCCGGAATGCCGTAACGCACGAGACCTCCTTCAAATGCCGGGCCCGCCGGTGAAGATGCGGTCAGCATACGGCCCCGTCCGGCGATGACGACCTCGGTATTTGTGCCCACGTCGACGAGCATGACGACGTCGTCCGAATCGGCGCTCATCATGTCGCAGGCGACGAGGTCGGCCGCCGTATCGGCCCCCACGTGGCTGGCAACCAGTGGCAGTCCGTAGACGCGGGTCTGGATGTTGCAGCGGATACCCAACCGGCGCGACTTGTCGGTGTACGCTGTGGAGGTCCGGTCGCCGTCGAGGAACGCCTGTTCGATCGTGGATCTGTACGGGCGTGTGCCGATGGGCTGAACATCGAGGCGGAAGAGCAGATCACGCATAGTCGAGTTGCCGGCGACGGTGATCTCGTAGATCTCCTGGCGGGCAAAGCCGAAACGCTCGCCCAGGTCGGCAATGTGACGATTCAGGGCCGTCACGAGAGACTTCTGCAATTCCCCGTGATTGGCACCCCCGTCATAGGAAATGCGATTCATCACATCCGAGCCGCCAAACCGCTGCGGGTTCTCGAAGCCGGTGACGGAGAGGCTTTCTCCTGTTTCAAGGTCCAGCAGGTCCATGGCGATGGTTGTTGTGCCCAGGTCGATGGCAAGGCCAAGAACGTGACCCCGAAACCGGTCGATGACCTCTCCGTCGTAGAGGATGTCGTCGCCGCGTCGGGTGACGACGGGATCCAGAGGTACCGAGCGCCGTCGTCCCTCGGAGAGGATCTTCGGCGACCGGCGGAGAGGCTCAAACGCGATGTCTTCGGTAGTCTGTACGACGCGCGCCTGACAGGCCAGACGATAGGGATCGCGCAGGAACGCTTCGGCCTCTGTGCGCGGCCCCAGGCAATCCATGCCGGACCGTATTTCAACGACACATTCGTGGCAGTAGCCGTTGCGCAGACAGGATGTGGGAACCTGCAGTTTCAGTTCGTCGGCTGTGTCGAACAGGGACCGTCCGACTTCGAGAGGGCGGCTGGTCCCATCCGTGGAGCGTACGTGAGCCATGGCGCTGGATACCGATCAGGAAGAGCGGGCCGGGCTGTCCCCGGGCCGGCGTTGCTGGCGTGCGATTTTCTGGCGCGCGACGTCCGCCGCCCGCGGGTCGGACTCCCAGGCACTGCGGTAGTCAAAGGAGCCATTGTGACTGCAGGTCAGCACAGTGGCAGCGCTGTCCGCAGAATCGTCCTCTCTGGCGACCTGATTGTGACAGCGGAACTTCGCGGTGCAGACATCGTGTCGGTCGCGGTAGGGGCAGCGGCGACACGCCTGTGCATCCGCCTGCGTAACGATGCCGGAAAAGATCTCGGTGAGTCGATCGAAACGTTGCTGGATCTCTTCGGGAGTGATTTCGGCCAAGGCTCAAGCCCCCTTGCCGCTCAGCTTCTTGGCCAACTCGACGCAGTCGAGGGCATCCTTGCCGTAGCCGTCGGCCCCCATGTCATCGGCAAATTCCTGCGTCACGGGGGCGCCGCCAACCATGATGTAGACATCGTCGCGCACATCGGCATCGATAAAAGCCTCGATCGTCTTGCCCATATTTGGCATCGTCGTCGTCAGCAGGGCGGACATGCCCATGACCTTGGCGCCCGATTGCTCGACGGCGTCGATGAACTCATCCGCCGACGTATCAACACCCAGATCAACAACATCAAACCCGGCACCGTTGAGCATCATGATGCACAGATTCTTGCCGATGTCGTGCAGGTCCCCCTTGACCGTTCCCATGACGACAGTCCCGGCCCGTTCCGCGCCGGTGGCCGACAGTACCGGCTCGATATGGGCCATGCCGGCTTTCATCGCTCGTGCACAGGCCAGTACCTCGGGCACGAAAATGAAGTTCTCGCGGAACTTGATGCCGACAATCCCCATGCCGGCAATGAGGCCGTCGTCCATCACCTCCAGCGCATGGGTGCCGGCGGCGATGGCCTGTGCTGCCAGTTCATCCACCTTGTGGTGGTCCCCGGCGATGAGGGCCGCTGCCATATCCTGGTGGGCAGGCTGTGCAGCGGCGAAGATCTCGACGAAGCGCTCGATCTCGAGCGGTTGTTCGAGGTATTCCTCGATCTCGAAGCGGAGGGATTCGTTGAGGATGTCGGAGAGTTGGGCCAATCAGTTGGTCGCCTTGTGCCAGTCGCGCACGGCCTGCCGAATGGCTCGGAGGTTTTCGATGGATGTCTGCAGCGGGATGGCGCATTCGGGTCCGATGAGTTGGACGCCGGCGTCGAGGTTCTTCACGACCTCGGCTGCTACGGCTTCTTCGTCTCTGGAAAACAGGGTCTCGGGGTTGTTGATGTTGCCCACGAGGCTGAGGCGATCACCGACAATGTTCATCGATTCTGCCGGCTGGTTCTTCGAATCGAAGTGAAACGCGGCCATACCCGTCTGGGCGATGTACTCCATCCGGTCCACGGTGCGGCCGCAGATGTGCAGGATGATCGGACAGGTGAGGCGCTCGGAGAACTCGATGTGCAGGTCGCGCAGATAGCGCTGATAGTACTCACCGCTGACCAGATCACCCGTGGCATGGTCGGGGAGCGTCAGCGCATCCGCCCCGGCCTCGATCTGGGCGAGGCCGAAGTCGACGGTGACGGCCTTCAGTTTGTCGAGGATGCGCTTCGTCTGATCGGGGTCGTCGAGTGACATCAACAGAAAGGCCTCGACACCGAAGCAGTGGTAGGCCAGTGACCAGGGGCCCATGGTCTTGCCGATGATCGCCACTTCGTCACCATAGTCGCGGCGCAACAGCCGGATGGCCTCCAGCACACAGCTGGTATCGGGGTGCGTCAGAAGACTGGCCGGGATGTCGATATCATCGGCACTCTTCCAGATCGGCTCCGCCATCTTCACCGTTGGCCAGTTGTCTTTCTGCTCCCACTGGATGCGGCAACCAAGGGCGGACGACTCCTGGATGATGGAGAAGACGGGCATGATGCTGTCGAAGCCCAATTCGGTGTAACCCGTGGCTGCCAGGCGGGCCATCAACTCCGGGTCGCGATTGGCCTGCGGGAAAGGGGCATCCACCAGGTCCATCAATTCCACGGTTGCCACGGATGTCGGATTGCACACCGGTGTTCGGTCCACCGGCAAGCGCTGCAGTGCGGCCAGCACCCGTTGGCGGGAGGTCATCTCCGGTATCTGCGTCTGTGGCATCGCGTCAGGTCCGGTCAAAGGGTCCGGGCACTCGGTGCCGAGAGCACACCACGCGCTGCCATCGATTCCTGTTCGCGAACGACGGCGCGCACATTCGGGGCGCGCAGCAGCAACAGACCCACAAGTGCGTCGTGCGAGCAACTGCAGGGGAAGGCGACACAGTCTTCGGCAACACCATCCGTGGCGCCGGGAGTGTTGACGCCATTGGCGTTGATGCGCCGCATCTCTCCCAGCTTCAACAGACCATTTACGATCACATCGATTCGCCGGGCACTCTGGCCTTCGGCATCGTCGCCGGATGTGCGCACCCGGTATTGACCCTGGCCAAGGGAGTCAACGACAACGGTCAGGCCCGATTTTCGATCGAGCGTCGACAGGGGGCGGGGCGCGAGTCTTTCTGCAGAATCAAATTTGCAGGCTTCCAGAAAGACCCGTCGCACAGCCAGATGGTGCTCGTCACCACAGGCAAAACGCAGCTTCCCATCCGTGTTCGGCACCGGCTCCAGTTCACCGAGAACCATCATGGTCCTGATGATCTGCTGCAGGCGGTCGGCGACGCCGTGCAGGCCACTGTAGCTGTGCACCAGAAAGGCGGGCACATCGATGTTGGCCAGATCCCTGATCTGGCTGTTGATCTGGCCGTTGATCTGGCTGACCATCGTCTCCACCAGCTGGCGGTAGAGGGCGACGGTGATGTCCTGGAAGTGACCATCCATGGGCACCAGTTCGATCCGTGTTCCAATGTCGATCGTTGTTCTCATAGTGGCTGTGAAATATGCCCGTTGCGCCCCTCGGAGGCAACGCGTGCTAGTACAGGGCGCGAACCTTGACGGGGCTTTCGTTGCCCATGCGATCCACTGCCGTCACCGCCACGCGGACCAGCGGTCCGGGCTCGTCTGCGGCCTCCGACCCAAGGGGGAGACGCACGCCAAGACGTGTTGCCGGCAGGATCTGATAACTCCAACCGTCATCACCACGCTCGGTATAGACGACATAATGAAACGCAGACTCCCCCGGAGGTTGCCGCCAGGAGAGCAGTGCCGCGCCGGCTCTGCCCTCAATGCTGAATTCCGGCGTCGCCGGCGGCTCGTCATCCAGCCAGGGCGAA
>JAQCJA010000399.1 GCA_027593305.1 bacterium | reverse complement strand
GCAGACGAGCAACTTCGACTTCGGATTCTACCGCGATAACACCCTGTTCCACTCGCGCCGCATCGGCATCAACCAGGGACGACCGGTGCCCATTTACGGCGGCGCACGGCTGGTCGGTCGCATTGGACCCTGGGATGCAGGTTTGCTGACGATGCAATCGCAGGCCGCCTATGGGCTGCCTGCTGAGACCTTCGGCGTTCTGCGATTGCGCCGGCCCGTGCTCAACTCCTACTCGTACGCCGGCGCCATCGCCACCACCCGGATCGGTACCGACGGTGGCCACAACACCGCCTACGGCATCGACGGCTCGCTGCGGCTGTTCGGCGACGACTACCTCAAGCTCAACTTCGCCCAGGTCTACGACGACAGCACGGGGGACAATCCGCTGTCGCTGCGCCGCTCCAAGATCCGCGCCCACTGGGAGCGCTATCGCTACGACGGCTGGGCCTACGGGCTCAACTACTCGCGCAGCGGTGCTGACTACGACCCGGGACTGGGATTCGAGAAGTGGCCGGACAACAGCAGCTTCGTCCACTTCGCGCGCTACGGCTGGGATGCCGGACCGGCGGCGCCCTTCTACCAGCTTCGTCTGTATGAGGATGTCTGGCTGCACCTGCGCAACATCGACGACTCCCTCGAGTCACGGCTGTCGCGTATCGGCTGCGTTTTCGACACGCGTTCGGGCTGGTCCTCCCACGTCGCCGTGGCCCAGCATCGCGAGAGTCTGCTCGAAGATCTGCCCTTTGCCGAAAACGCCATCGCACCGTCCGGTGAGTACACCTACTACGACGGCTCGGCCCAGGTATCGATGCCTGCCGGTGGCCTGTTCAACGCGGAGCTGTCCGTCAATGTCGGGCAATTCTACGACGGCCGTCGGCTCTCCTTCGAAGCTGAGACCACCCGCAGCCTCTCACGGCGATGGGAACTGGCCGCCAGCTACGGGGTCGACGACGTCAACTTCGATGAGCGCGATGACGGCTTCCGCGCCCATGTGGGTGGCCTGAAGGTGCTGGCCACGTTCAGTGCCAGCAGTTCTCTGAGCAGTTTTGTCCAGTACAACAGCGTCGTCGATCAGGTCATCACCAACGTGCGCCTCCGCTACAACCCTCACGAGGGAACCGATCTGTTCATCGTCTACAACGAGACTCTGCACACCGATCGACACGCCCATGAACCGATTCTGCCCCGGCGCAGCGGCCGGGCGCTGATGCTCAAGGTCTACACCACTGTCCAACGGTGACGACCTCGCGACACACGACACGAGCATGGGTTGGCGGTGGATGCCGAAGAGATGACGTTAGCACTTTCCCAGGTACGCGGAGGAGTACGCTTGAACCGATCCAGCCTGTTGGCGATCTGTGCAATCGCCGTCGTCTTCGCCAGCACATGCGTGCTCTGCGCCGATGGGAAGCCGACGCGGACCCGCGAAGAAGTGGTCGCCCTCATTGAGGCGGCGGGCACGACGAGGCCGCAGTGGTGGGATTCGGTGCCGCTGGAGTACCCGGAGACCCTGGATCTGAGTTTTGCCCAGCCGCCGCAGGGCGAGCCGTGGGATTCGCGCAGGAATGTCGGCCAGTACATGTGGAGCATCATCAATGAAAATGCCGGCCGGTTCGAGCAGGGCACGAAGTTCATGCACTACGTCATGAAGCTCAACGAGGATGATCCGTGGGTGGTCAGGCGTTGCATGGAACAACTCGCACACTGCTATCACGATCTGTTGCAGGACTGGGCGCGGGCGGCGTACTGGAGGCGCAAGCTCGGGGTCCGGGATGTGACACTGGCCAACTGCTACTGGCAACTGGGGAACAAAGAGATGGCCGTCGAGATCATGGCCGGTATCGGCTACGATCCGTCACGGTACGGGGGCGCCATCAAACAGTGGGCCGATATGGGCGAACTCGAACAGGCCAGGAAGCTGGCAGTTGTTTCGATGGGCTCGCGGGACTGGGGCGCAGCGCAGCGGGCCCTGGCGGATGCGTACCGAAAGTTCGGCCGCTACGAGGAGGCCATTGACTACTACGAGCAGGTGCTGGCGGTTGTGTCCCAGTCCGAAGACAACCTGATCCTCAAGCACAACCAGGATCACGCGCGGCTCGCCCTCGAGAACATCCGGCTGTACGAAACCTTCGATCTGGGCAAAGTGCAGGACGGCAGCTTCGCCGCCAGCGTGCCGGCGTACAACGGGGATCTGGCGTTGCGTGTGACGGTGGGGGCGCACGCAATCCTGGCCGTGGAGATCACCGAGCACCACGAGAAGCAGTTCTATTCGTCGTTGACCGACATGCCGGAGCGGATCCTCGCTGCTCAGGATTTCCGCGGGATCGACGCGACGACGGGGGCGACGGTCACGGCGGAGGCGATCAAGAGCGCCGTCGCCAGGGCGTTGAGTCAGGGCACAAAAACCCAGTGAAGTTCCAGAACATCCCGGCATGCGGCTGAATCACTTCCTCTCCTTCCCGAGGGCGTCCCGGCGCGGCAGCGGCCGGTTGCCGCGGTCCCGACTGTACGGATGGGCACAGCGCTTTCTGCCCGGGTTCCTCTTTTCCGACGGGAAAAAAACCGGGTTCGTCCGCAGATGCCTGCAGCAGGTGGGGGTGTCGTGGCAGTCTTCGCCCTTCCGGCGGCTCATCCAGACCCTCTGTTTCATGCTGTTCTGCGTCCTCTTCTACCACGCCTGGTGGCCGTACTCAGCACAACCCGATCCCGCCGCCTCCGGCTGGCCATCACACTACGCGGACGATTTCATCGACCGGGAGTTTGTCGAGGGGGAGATCTTTCTGGCGCTGGACCCACTGCTCAGCATCTCCACGGCCATCGCCGCCAGGACGTGGATCTGGTCGCTGGCATGGGCGGCGGTCATGCTGGGGATCGGCATCCTGGTGCCACGGGGTTTCTGTGGCTACGTCTGTCCCCTTGGCACCCTGATTGATCTGTTCGACTGGGCCGTCGGCCGACAGGTGGACCGCTTCCGGGTGCAGGAGCGAGGCTGGTGGGTGCACCTCAAGTACTACCTCCTCGCGGGGACGCTGCTCGCTGCTGCTTTCGGGGTCCTGGTGTCGGGGTTTGTCGCGGCAATTCCCGTCATCACGCGGGGCTTCGTCTTCGTCCTGGCACCGCTGCAACTCGGGCTGGCCAGGGGCTGGTATCAGGTCCCCCCGCTGAATGCCGGCCACTTCGTTTCCATCCTGCTCTTTGTGGGGCTGCTGCTGCTGGGCTTCCTGCGGCCGCGGTTCTGGTGCCGCTACGTCTGCCCCACAGGGGCGGTCTTTTCGGTGGGCAACCTCTTTGCCAGCGCAACGGAGCGCAAAGTGGAGAGTGCCTGCATCGACTGCGGCAAGTGTGTGGAGGTCTGCCCCTTCGACGCGATCAAGGAGGATTTCACCACCCGCACCGCGGACTGCACGCAGTGCCAGACCTGCGCCGGCGTCTGCCCGCCGAAGGTGATCAAGTTCGTCGAACGCTGGAATGGCGTGGAGCTCAAGGATTCGGGGACCCAGACGGAGATCCCGGTGTCGCGCCGCGGTTTCCTGGGCGCTGCCGCCGGCGGGATCGTCGCCGTGCTGGGTATCGAGTCGGTTGCCAGTGCCACTGAACAACAGCTGCCGGTGCGACCACCGATGAGTGTGCCCGAGAACGAATTCCTCGACATGTGTATCCGCTGCGGAGCCTGTTTCAAGGTCTGTCCCAATTCCGTTCTGCAGCCGCAGGGCTTCTCCGGGGGACTGGATGGGCTGTGGACACCCCGGGTCGTGGCGGACTGGTCCGGTTGCGAACCCAGCTGCAACAATTGCGGTCAGATCTGTCCCACGGGCGCGATCCGCGCCCTCGGCCTCGATGAGAAGCGGGTCGCCAGAATGGGACTCGCCGAGGTGAAACAGAACTGCCTGCCCCTGGCGGGCGAACAGGAATGTCAACTCTGCGTGGACGAGTGCAATCGGGCGGGGTACGAGGCGATCGAGTTCGAACGCGTCCATCCGCAGATCGATGCGCAGGGATTCCCGGTGGAGGGGACCGGTTTCGCCGCACCCGTCGTCGTCGCCGACAAATGTGTGGGGTGTGGTCTCTGTCAGAGCGTCTGCCACCGGATCCAGGTGAAGGGTCGGAGCCTGCTGGCAGAAAGCGCGATTGTCGTCTACGCCGGACCTGGGAAGGAAGACCGGATTCTGCGTGGGACGTATACCGAGCTGCGGCAACAGGAGCAGAACGCACGCAAGGAAAGGGTGCGACAGCAGAGCGAGGCGTTCGGGGACTTTTTCTGATTCTCCCGTGACGCCTCCCCGCATGGCTCGTGTCGAAGGTCCTTTGCGGCACAGTACTTTGGGCCAGTGAACCAGCGCAAGCGGGAGTGACGGGGACCCTTCAGCGACAGATCAGCGTAGCAGGACCATACGGCGGCTGAGGACGGCTCCCGTCACCCGCAACCGGTACAGGTATATGCCGCTGGCCGCCATGTGACCTTCGGCGTCGGTTGCGTCCCAGGTGACGATATGGGCACCAGCGGGCAGGACTTCGTCGATCAGTGTACGGACGCGCTGACCCAGCAGGTCGTGGATTGTCAGCTGTACGGGGCCGGCCTGCGCCAGCTGGAAGGGAATGAGGACCTGCGGGTTGAAGGGGTTCGGGTAGCTCTGCGCCAGGGCTGCCCTCTCCGGCAGGACCTGGGTGGGTGTCGCCACGACCGTGGCCAACGGTTCGAGGGTGATATCGTGGAGGCGCGTTTCTTCGACATCGACGCCGCCGGCGTCGGCGATCCGGAAGAAACCGACCGCAGCGTCGTACATACCGGCGCGCATCCGGTAGTGGCCAGCAGGCAGACG
>JAQCJA010000398.1 GCA_027593305.1 bacterium | reverse complement strand
GCAGCTGTTGCTTGGCAAAGTGCGAGTCGATCAAGGCCAGGGGTACGCAGTGGAAGGCCAGATCCCAGGCGGCGTACCAGGGATATTCCCACGTGTCCGGCATCGAGATCACATCCTTGTTTTCCAGATGCCGCCACTCGTGATTCCGGCCCCTCTTGCGCTCGTGGGGTGGCGCCGGTTGCGCCGGATCCCCGTCGAGCCACTCGCTCACGTTGTAGTAGTAGAACTGCTTGGACCAGAGCATCCCCGCCAGCGCCTGGCGCTGGACCATCCTCTCGTCTGCAGATTCGATCCGCTCCTGCAGTACGCCGTAGAAGGCGTCCGCTTCGGCGAGCCGCGCCGACATGAGTGCGTCAAAATCGGCCATCGGCTGCGCCATTGTATCACGGGTCAGGCGCAGGCGAATGGCAACGGAGCCACCGGCCTCAACAAGAAACTGATACTGTGCTGCCGCCTTTGTACCTGCCTTTGAGGGGCTGACCGCGCCCTGGTTCCCAGCAACGATGGCATCGTTGATGCCATCCTTGAAGGGTCCCGTCGCATCCCTGTCGCCCTGCAGGCGCCTGCTGTTCGTGTCATTCTCACAGAAGAGGAACTCGGGATCGCCATCACAGTAGAGTCGCATGGTCCCGTGGTCCCGGTGTTCTGCCTCGATGTCACCACCTTCCGTCAGCCGCAGGTTCGGGCGGTGCGCGTCGTATCCCCAGGACCAGGTGTTGCGGTACCAGATCTGTGGAATCAGGTGGACGACGGCTGCTTCCGGTCCCCTGTTGTGGGCGACAACCCGCATGAGGATGTCTTCCGGATCTGCCTTGCCGTATTCGATCACAACGTCGAAATACCGATCCTCATCAAAGGCGGCCGTTTCGATCAGTTCGAATTCCGTATCACCTTTGCCTCGTCTGCGACTCTCATCAAGCAACTGCTCGTACGGATAGGCGCTCTGGGGATACTTGTAGAGCATTTTCTGATAGGAATGGGTCGGCGTGTTATCGAGGTAGTAGTAGTACTCCTTCACATCCTCCCCATGGTTGCCCTCGTTGCCCGTGACCCCGAAGAGGCGCTCCTTCAGGATCGGGTCGCGACCATTCCACAGTGCCAGGGACATGCACAGCGTCTGCGCCTCGTCGCAGATCCCGCCAATGCCATCCTCTCCCCAGCGGTACGCCCGACTGCGGGCCATATCGTGTGAAACGGACTCCCACGCTGTGCCATGCGGGCTGTAGTCCTCCCGCACCGTGCCCCACTGCCGCTCGGAGAGATAGGGACCCCATGCCTTCCAGGCCATCCTTTTCGCAGCATGCTCCGCAAGGCGCAGTTTCTCCGCGTTCATCTCAATTCCTTCCACGCGCCAGCATGGCCGCAACGACAGCATCGGTATTCGGATCCGGCTCATCCCGCAGGGCTTCGAGCCGCTGAAAGATCTCGGCGGCAGCAGCATGGAACCCGCCTGGCAGACCCGCATCTTCAAAGGTGCGGGAGATCTCCTGCATCTCATCGATCCAGCGCCAGGCACGTGACGTGACGCCGCCGGCACCCTTGCCGGCTCGCTCCGCCAGCGGACCGGCCAACTCCGCACTGAGGGACCATTGCTGCACGAGCGCTTCGCGCACGCCCAGCACGTCTGCTGTGGCCAGGATTCCGTAGAACAATGCCGTGGTCCCCTTGGTGTAGGCAGCAAAGCACATCTTCAGTGCCGACGCCTGCGTCAGGCCCGCACCCAGAACATTGGTTTCCAGCAGACCATCACTGAACCACGCCGCCGCCTCTCCTGCGTGGGTGCCCGACAGGTGCAGAAACGTCTTTCCCTGCGCCCACGCCGGGCCGCCAACAATGCCGCCATCAACGAAGCGACCGCCGCCTGTGGTGATGGTGGCTGCAATCGTTACGGCCCGTTGTGGCGAAATCGCATTTGCATCCAGAAACAGACCGCTGAATCCGCACGCAGCGACATCCTGGGCGATTTGCTCGGTGGCGGCAGGCGGGCAGATGCTGATGATGCCTTCACACCGTGCGCACAACTGTGCCAGCGTTCCCAGATCCGTGAGTCCATGCTCCTCGGCGCGCTTCCGTGTGCTGGCGCTGCGGCCGGCGGAGACCCAGCAGACCTCGTGCCCGGTGGCGATCGCCGAAGCGGCCAGCGAGATACCCATACTGCCGGGGTGCAACACACCGATACGGCTCATACCGTCTCCAGGATGATGAAGTCCTAACAATGAAGGATGGATCGCAGCCGGGACGTCGGAATGTTGGGTGGAATCCCGATGCACCTCGACTTTGGCTTCAGCCCGGCACGAGTCGTTCCGCATTCTCGTGGAACAACTTGCGCAGCACCGCCAGATCGAGGTTGAGCCCCAGCAACCAGGTGCGCAGCGCGTCCCCGGGCGCGTCTCGGCCAAACAGCAGTCGGTCCTGATACATTTCGATGAAGCGCCGGGCGTGCGCCTCGTCGCGCTGCATCGCCCCCAGGCCCGATCCGGCCGACAGATCCGCCCACAGATTCGGATAGGTATCGAGCAGGCGGATCACCTGGCCCCCGGGCGTGATGGGGCCCCGCGGATAGATCTCCGTTTCGGTCGCTTCGTCGCCGCTGATCGACCGCCAGAATCCCGGCGCGTGGCCAACGAAAATCGTCTCGGAGCACTCCTTCAATGTCCGCTCCAGTGGCTCTGCCCCGCCGCCGTACCAGTTCGTCTGGTAGCGCCGCCGGCCGCCATCCAGTCCCGGGAGAAACGGCACATCAAGATGAAGGACCACCGGCATGTGCAATTGACCGGCCATCCAGAACAGTTCCAGCGCCCGTGGATCATCGAGCAACATGCGGTAACTCCACTCCCCACAGACGCGTACTCCGTAGAACTCGTGCGCCGCCTGCAGCCGCTCTGCCGCCGACCCTTCCGCCGGGCACGGGCAGAAGCCACCGATGAAACGCTCCGGGTATGCCCGACACGCTTCGATGACGTCGTCGAGGTTCGATCCCGCGTGAGTGCCATCGGTGCGGAAATTGCGCGGGTTGAATGTGCCATGACTTCCGGGCACGTCTTCGGCTGGCGGCAGGTACCAAGTGAGTACCCAGCAACGTTCGATGCCGAACTCGTCCAGTTCCCCCACAACACCCGCAGGATCGAGCTGGTGATAGTAGACGTGATTGTGACTGTCGATGATGCGCATGATCCACTCCCGTTTTCAGCGGTCCCTCGGCTCAGCAATCCAGCGCGTTCTGTCGCTCCCAGGCCGTGTGCTGTGCGACGTAGGTGTTGCCGGCAGGGAAAGGTGAGACGAATCGCCGGACTCCGCCAGCCCTGCACCGATCCTGCGGAAAGCCGGGCCGATCATGGCTTTGCCGCCATGATCTATTGAGCTGTCAGTCCGCCGTCGACGGGAATCAGAGCCCCTGTCATGAAGGAAGACGCCGGCTGACTCAGGAAGTAGACGACTTCGGCGATCTCCTCAGGCTCGGCGACACGACCAATGGGCAGCAACTCTGCCTCCGCCGCCCAGGCGGCATCGACGTCCCCGTCGAAGTGCTTGTCTGCAAGCCATTGGAACACCTTTTCCGTCAGCGGCGTCTTCACCGTCGCCGGGCAAACGGCGTTGACGCGGATCCCGTACGGACTCAGGGCAATGGCCAGGCTCTTGGCCATCTGCGCCACGGCGCCCTTCGTCGCTCCATAGACGATGGACCCCTCTTTGCCCACCAGCGCCTGGTCCGAAGCCATCAGCACAATCGTGCCACCATGGCCGGCATCCCGCATGAGCGCCGCCGCCTCAGCCACCGTATACAGAGCACCTTTCAGATTGACGTCGATGATCAGGTCGATGTCGTCATCCTCCATCTCGAAAATCCCGGCCAGTTTCTGCATGCCGGCATTGACGAACAGCACCGTTGGTGGCCCCCCATGGATGGCGGCAGCCGCAATCGCTTGCCGCACGTTCGCGCGATCCCGCACATCGGTCTGGAAAAACGTCACCGTGCCGCTGTGACCTTCCGCCGCCAGCGCCAGCACGGCCCGCTCATTGATGTCAAAGACAGCCACGTCGTGACCAAGGGCGGCGAACTTGCGGACCGTGGCGGCGCCGATACCCGTTGCGCCGCCGGTGATGTAGACAGATGCCATGTGTCGCTGAATCCCCGTTACTTGTTCGGACGCAATTCAAACGAGCCCAGTCTTTCAACCTGGCCGTTCAACAATGCATCCACTGCATGAGTTCCTGCGTAATGCTTGCGCGTCGACATGTCAGCCACCGAAATCCGCTTCTCGACGTGCACCGAGTCGCCTGGTGACAGATCGAGGGCCTTCAGCTTGAAGACTTTCGGCGACGTTGAGCCATTCGCTTTCACGTAGTGAATGCAGAAGTCTACCATCACCCGGCGTTGCTGTCCGCCCGTGTTGACGACCTCAAAGGCGATGGTGACCGTGCCGCCCATGGCTACCCGCTGTGGTTGGACCTGGGCGTCGCGCACCGACAGGTCTGTAGCGTCACCAAAGCCGAGAACCCGCAGAGCACCTGCATCGCCACGCTTGACGGCACTGCGCAGGGCGTGGCCGATCAACCATTTGCGCTCCTCGGAAGCACCTTTCATCCAGGCCTGCGCTGTGCGCACCAGCACCTCCGGGTGATCCTTGCCAATGTCGTTCAGGTTGTTCGCCACAGATCGACGCACGTAGAGCTCGGGATCATCCTTCAGGCGATCCAGCAGGGCCAGCACCGGCTTCGGGTCCCGCTGAAACTCGGGCAGTCGAGGCGCCCAGGGCAGCCGCGGTCTTGTGCCTTCGGAAACCAGACGGCGCACATCCGGGCTGGGATCGTCAGTCCACTGCTCAA
>JAQCJA010000397.1 GCA_027593305.1 bacterium | reverse complement strand
CAGCTCGTCGGGCCGGAATACACCCAGCGCCTCAACCAGACGAGCGTGTATTTCGGGTTCAGGCAGCGTTCCCGGCATCGGGTCCATCAGAGGCCTGCGCAGGTGGAAGAAATTCTCCGGGAATTCCATGGGAAAGAAGGTGGCCTCGCACTTTTCGTACTGGGACGACGCCGGCAGCACGTAGTCCGCCATGCGGGCAGTCTCTGTCATGGCGACGTCAATGACGACCAACAGCTCCAGGGACTCAAGGGCTTCTCTGAACCGCTTCGTATCGGCAAGTGAATGTACCGGGTTGGCACGCTCGACGAGGGCGGCCCGAAACCGATCCGGGTGATCCGTGAGAATCTCTTCGGCAATGGAGTTACAGGGGGTGAGTCCGCCAACGATGCGTGCACCGGTGACCGGCGTGGTTGGTCCCTCAACCTGGTAACCGTTAGCCTCTTTGGTGACGTCGCCGCGGCCACCCAGAATGCTGCCGCCGTTCAGGCCGATGCTGAGGTAGGTACCACCCTCGACCCCGAAGGAGCCGGGCAGCAGGAACAGCAGAATGTTCAGGTAGCTGCACAACGTTGAGTTGGGAGACATTTCAACGCCCAGGTCTTCATAGACCGCAATGCGATTGGTTGCTGCAATCACGTCCGCTGCCTGTTCAATTTGCTCCATGGGAATTCCGGCGAACGCCGCGTACTCTTCGACGGACACCTCCTGCAACTGTGACAGGACCCGTTCATATCCGGTGGCATGCGCCGCCAGCCAGGCGGTATCAATGCGGTCCGTCTGCACCAGGCGAGCCAGGATGGCAGAGATACACCAGACATCGGTGCCTGGCTTTACCGCCAGGTGGATGTCAGCCAGTTCCGCGGTTTCGGTCCGTCGGGGGTCCATGACAATCAGGGTCCGTTCCGGGTCCCGTCCGATGTCGCGCATGACAACGCGGGCGCGCTGTAGTCCGTTGGACTGCCAGGGGTTCTTGCCGATGATGATCGCCACGTCGCAGTGATGAAAGTCGCCGTGCCAGCCGCCCCCGAGCATCCGCGAATTCATCCAGGCCAGGCCCGTCTTTTCCTGTGCCAGAGCGTTCGACGTGTACTTCATTCCCAGCGCGTTTCTGACCGGTCCGGCATAGCCCCCGCCCAGATGATTGCCCTGACCACCACCGCCGTAGTAGAAGATCTTGTCGCCACCGACACGATCTCGGATGGCGGCGAATCGGTCCGCAACTTCCGCGATGGCTGTGTCCCAATCGATCTCTTCGAAACTGCCGTCATCCTTGCGACGCAGCGGGCTTGTGAGCCGATCCCGGCCGTTCTGGTAGAAGTTGATTCGTGCTGCCTTGTTGCAGGTATATCCCTGGGACACCGGATGGGCCCGGTCCCCCTTGACCTTTTCTATGATTCGACCGGAGTCGTCCAATCTGGCCAGGATGCCACAGTTGGCATAGCAGAGATTGCACGCGGTGGGACGCCATTCTTGTTCGGACATGATTCGCTCGACGGATGCTGGATTGGCCACCATAGCGAATGTGGTTTTATGATGCAACTAAATCAGCAGGGTCACCGGGGAAGGGCGGTTCGACAACATGAGGATGGTCGTGCAACGCCGGGATCGCGAAGATGCTGCCAATGTGTAGCCTGCTTGAAGCGCGCGATCAATCCGCCAGTTTGACCAGCATCTTGCCAACGTTCTCACCGGTGAATAGACCGATGAACGCCTCCGGCGAGCGCCGGATGCCATCCAGGACAGTCTCTCGCCATACGATCTGACCGCTCTCAAGCCAGCCCGTCATCTCCTCCTGGAACGTTTCGCGAAGCTCAGGAAACATGCCGACGATAAACCCTCTGAGGTTCAGGCCGGAACCGATCGCAACGGTAAGGTTGCGTGGCCCGGGTACCGGCGAAGTCGCGTTGTACTGCGAGATGGCTCCGCACAGGGCGATGCGCCCCAGCCGTTTCATGTGAGCAAGTGCTGCTTCAAGGTGATCTCCGCCCACGTTGTCGAAGTATATGTCGAGCCCATCCGGCGCGCCTTCGCGCAGATGCTTCAGCAGATTGCCTTCGTGGTAGTCGAACATGTAGTCGAAACCGATCTCGCGACAGAAGGCCACCTTGGCGGCTGACCCGGCGCTGCCGATGGTGCGGCATCCGCGCAGGTGGGCGATCTGCCCGGCGATGCTGCCGACCGCACCGGCTGCGCCTGATACGAATACGGTCTCGCCGTCCTGCATGGCGGCGGCGCCCAGCAGGCCTTCATAGGCGGTCCTACCGGTCCCGCCGAGCGGGCCGAGGTACGCCGACACCGGCAGCCGGGTTTCCGGCAGAGCAGTGAGGCCGCGGCCATCGCTCAGGAATCCTTCGCGCCAGCCGTTGTTGCTCGAGACGATGCTCCCCTCGGCAAAGTCCGGGTGACGCGACGCGACCACGCGGCCCACCGCGCCCCCGTACATCGCCTCGTCCAGCTGGTAGCCCTCGGCGTAGCCCTTTGCCTCGTTCATGCGTCCCCGCATGTAGGGGTCGACACTGATGAAAAGGTTCTGGACCAGCACTTCACCGTCGCCCGGATCCCCAAGGTCCCGGGCAACAAACGCAAAATCCTCCGCCACTGGCATGCCGTTAGGCCGCCGTTTCAGATGTACCTCGACTGACTGCATCGCCATCGTCTTATCTCCTCGCTCGTTGTTGTCTTTTCTGGGGTCAGAGTGCCACGCGCATGGCTGACCGCTTCCGCCACTCCATCCGACTCACTCCAGTGATCACACAGTCTCCGGATAGATTCCTTGCTCGGGTCGTAGCAGTCCGGATACTCCAGCAACCCGGCAGCTGGGTCAATTCAGATCGGCGAGCAATGTCAGCCTGCAGACGCCGGCTCTACCGTGCGCGGCACCTTGAACGTCCCGTCGAGCTCCGCCTCGAGCCACGGCTCGTCCTCGCGCATCAGCATGCGCAGATAACCGGGGTCATCACTTGACTCATAGAACGCCTCGGGAATCCGTCCCTTGAAGTCCTGCTGCGGGAGGTAGTAATGGGCGCAGTGTAGCCCGTGCATACTCACGCGCAGCCCCGGCGTCTGCTTGCGGAACGCGCCATGCCAGAGGCAGCCGGAAAACATGACAAGCGATCCCGCCGGCGCTTCGAGGGCGACCGCGTGCTCGAGTGCCTCCTCCTGCGACTTTGGCGACCGACCGATCTGGTGGCTGCCGGGAACGTAGGCGAACGCCCCGTCGGCGTGCGTATAGTCGGTCAGCAGCCAGTTCATGTTGGAGACGTGCGGGTGGCGCCAATCCCAGGGGGACGGGACGTTGCCCTGATCGGCATGGAACTGCGTCGTGATCGGGCCCGGATGCATCTCCGGCGTCTGCCACTTGACCCATCCGTTGCTGACCGAAGCCCGGTGGAGGTCGCCTAGCAGATGGCGCATGAGGGCCTTTTTCACCGGATGCGTGAGCACGCGGCGGAAGATCTCATCCTCGTAGAGTAGGTGCGTGAGGGTGACCTGGCCGATTTCTCCTGGCACACCTGCCAAAGGAACCGAAGGTTCGCCCTCGCCGAACGACACGCCGATAGCGACTCCGCGACTTCGAGGAGGCGGCGCTTCAACGTTGCGAAGAAATCGTCGTTGAGGCGCAGCTTCGACTGGGGCACGATGGCGAGCCCGACCTCATCGAGCGCGGCGACCTCGTTCTCAAGGCCGAGCGCCGCGATCGCATCGGCGTTGTCGTCCATGCTCCGATTTGCCCACCACTTTTCCATGCGATCAGCACCTCCATCCGAAATTATCGTTAGTCACCTATGATATTCCGTTCACGCTCGTATGCGCTCGACAATCCACGATCTGCTGTGTCGCGGCGCGGTCGCCGCCGTCGATCCAGCGTAGTGTGCGGCTCAAACCTGCCACCCGTTCTTGATTCGTCAGGTACTGCGCCCCGTTGTTCTGTATTTCTCCAGCAGACCTCTGAGGTGGGCAACCACGTCGGGGTGATCCCCCTGCACGTTGTTTGACTCCTTGATGTCGGCTTCCAGGTCGTAGAGTTGTACCGGCGGCAGCCCTTGCGCCTCTACCTGGTCTGGTCTCAGCCGGTACTTGGCATCAGCTCAAGCTTCCAGCGGCCCTGCCGAATGCTGAACCCACCCGTGACGGATTGGGAAATGGTCGCCTCCCTGATGGGTTTCTCGCCCGGTTGCCCGAGTAGTGCGCTCGAAATGTTGTAGCTATCCTCGCCGGCGTTCCTGGGAAGTGCTTGCCCGGTAATCGCAGCGCTGGTGGCCAGGAGATCGGTCAGGCAGATGATTTCATCGGACCTCGATCCCGCTTCGATGGCCTGCGGCCATCGGGCGAGAAACGGAACGCGATGGCCGCCCTCATAGATGTCGGCCTTATATCCACGGTATACATAGCTGGGGTAGTGACCCATTCGGTTCATGGCGTCTACGCCGATGTACGGGGCGCAACCGTTGTCAGACGTGAATACAATGAGCGTATTCTCCGCGAGGCCCTTCTTATCGAGCGCACCGAGCACTTTCCCGATGTCGTCGTCTATCTGAATGCAGAAATCGCCGTAAGGGCCAAGGTCGCTGACACCTTGATAGGCTTTGCTCGGGACGATCGGGATGTGTGGTGCGGCCAACGACATACAGGCGAAAAAGGGTGTGTCGCGCGACTGCTTGTTGATGAAATCGATCGTCTTTCGGGTGATCTCGGGCTGCACATCTTCTGCCACAAAATCTGCATGGGACGGTCCCATGTTCTTGCCGTAATCGGCCGGCATGGCCTCACGGCTATTGAACAGCAGGTCTTGTCTGGTCGTGCACTCGCCGACGAAGCGGTCACGGTC
>JAQCJA010000396.1 GCA_027593305.1 bacterium | reverse complement strand
CGGCATGGAGTCGTCAGCCACGTAGATGTCAGCATCCCCATCCGCATCGAAGTCACCGGCGATGACCCCGAGGCCGAAGTACTGCGGCCATGGCTGCAGCCTGTCGCTGTGATCCTGGTAGACGCCGGCATCATCGACAAACTGCAGCAGGTCGGCAGCGCCGGGCATGCCCGCGGGCCCACAGAAAGCTGCGACCCCACGCCATGTGCACGGCGGCGGCGCACCATCGGGCTCTACCTGTGCCAGGGCCGTCGGCAGATCGACGTAGTGCGCCAGATAGACATCAACATCACCATCACCGTCGAAGTCGGCGGCACCGATGCCCGTGGTCCAGCCGCCATCGCCGAACCCGGCGTCGTCACGTGCGGCAAAGTGACCGTCGCCTTCGTTATGGTAGTAGACGTCCTGCCCCGCCACACTCAGGAACAGATCGGTCCAGCCATCCCCGTCCGCGTCCCACGCGGCGCACCCCATGCCCCAGCCACGGTGGGCGACACCTGACGCCCGGGTCACATCGACAAAGGTCCCGTCCCCTTGATTGCGATACAGCCGGGCCGACGGCGCAGCGGCAGCGGCAGGATCGAGGCCGAAGCGCCAGCCATTGACGAGGAACACATCCAGATCCCCATCGGCGTCAAAGTCCACGAGTGCCGCCCCGCCCGTGTTGGCTTCAAGGATGTGGTTCTTCTCCCCCACCGGCCCACCCACCGTCGAATCCTGCAGTCCAGCGGCCCACCCGCGATCGACGAACTGTGGTCGACCAGTCGCCGAGGGAGAACTTCCGCAGGCCAGCAGGGCTGCCGCGATCAGTCCCAGCACGGCCCACATCACAGTGGAACTTCCTCCAGGGAACCGTCCGGACCTTCCTCGAAATCTTCGTCCAGATCGATGCCCGGCGGCGGCTCCCGACCGCGCTCACAGTAGGAGCGATACAGACAATGCCGGCAGGCATCGAGGTCCGTTGTGCGTTCGAAACTGTCCTCCCCACCATTGAGTCGCTGCTCGATGTGCGCGATTTCTGCAGCGATGCGCTGTCGGCCTGCCTTGTGTGCGGCCTCATCGTAGGTGAGCACGACCGGCGACTGTGGCGCCTCTGCCTGCCAGTAGGTGAAGCCAACGCTGGCAGGACGGACAGGGATCCCGGCGGCTGTCAGGCTGGGGGATGCCTCGACGGCGACGAACTGGTAGATCGTCGTCTGCCAGCTGCGCGCCAGTCTTGAGGCTTGCTGAGGTGTGCCGGTCTTCCAGTCGAGGATGTGTATAGCTGAACTGTCGCCCTGTTGAGCAACGATGAGCCGGTCGAACCGTGCCACGAGGCGGTGCTCGCCGAAAGGGACCATCAACTCAAGCTCCGTGTGCACGTCCCCTGTCGGTTGTGCGGGCGGATGCTCAACTGCACTGTTCCACCAGCGGGACAGTTGCTCGTCCCCCGCCTCCTCGACCAGGCCCTGCACGTCCATCCCCAGCGCCGCCTGCTCGATGAACAGATGCAGTTGTTCCCCGCGCCGAAGGGAACGCTCCCACTCCTGTTCAGAACCGGTGAGGGGCGCCGGCCACTCCAGACGTCGCACGAAGCGCAGGAAGAAGCGGCGGCGGCAGCGGCTGAACGAAGAGAGTGCGCTCTGACTCAACTGCATGGAGGCCGTCACAGCCGCTTCCGCGCTTCAAGCAGCGTGCGCAGGCGATGAAAGACCATCGCATCCTGGACCCGGCGGTTCCGCTGACCGGAGGTCACGTGCTGACTGAAGCTGACAGACAGGAAGCGCCGGGCCCGCGTGATGGCCACGTAGAGCAACCGCAGGCGTTCGCTGATGTACTCCGCCTGGCCAGCTCGCGAAGTTGCCGCCAACGGCGACGCATCGTCCATCAGGGCCGTCAACTGGGCCCGGGCCAGCTCTGCAGGATCGCCCCCGAGATGCTCCTGATACCCGCGGAAGTAATCCTGTGTGGTTCCGGGGAACTCGACCCCGTCGATGCTGACCAGGTACACCAGATCCCACTCCATGCCCTTGGCCTTGTGCATCGTTGTTACCGTCAGTTGCCCGGGCTGCGGCTCGTACTCCCCATCTTCTTCGCCACCGAGCACGTCACGGGCCGCATCGGCGCGCTGCAGGTCGATGGCCAGATCCGGCAGCCGCCAGGACGGATTTTGATCGGCGCGCCGCCGCACGAACTGGGCCACCTTATGCGCCCGCGCCAGATCATCCCCCGCGAGCAGATCATCGGCGATGGTCAGCACCAACTGGTCCACCGGGAAGCGGGCGGCAGACATCCAGCGCCTCGATCTGGCAACGAATGTTTCGATAGGAAGCAGGTCCGCATCACGCAGCGCCTGCACGGGTGGAAAGGCATCGGCCAGCACCACGCCCGGCTGTGGATAGAACAGGCTCTCGGGCCGGTAGCAGCTGCGCACCAGGACTGTCAGATCCTGCCCAGGCTCGGTGAATTCGACGGTGCTGGCAAAGGACTGCAATGCGGCAAACGCCCCGGCCAGACCGCGCGAACTGAGTGGATCGCCAACGAAGCCGAGGATGGCCGCCAGCAGATCCACGACCGTTCGCGACGAGCGCGAGCTTTGCAGGCGTTCATCAAAGGGGATCTCCTGTGCCCGCAGGACATCGGCCAGGTCGTAGCCGAGACGGTTCGTCGGTACGAGCACTGCCAGGGTGCACTCCGGCCGACTCTCCGAGAACCGCCGGGCTCGCCGCACAACGTCGAGCATTTCCTCGTCGCGATGCTCGTAGGCGCGCAGGACGATGCGGCTGTCCGCCTCGGGAGGATTCTGCTGCGGGTCCTGGGCCAGCGTCGGAACCATGTGTTGCCGGCGGAACGCACGGGAGCGCACTTCGACGACGGGATATTCATCACAGACCCAGTCCACGAGATCATTGGCCAGATCCATCACGGGCACAGCACAGCGACCGGAGACCTGCATTTCCAGTGCCGTCACATCTTCCTGCTCAAGAAAGCGGCGCAGAAAACGCGGGTCGGCGGAGGTGAACGTACTGGTGATGGACTGATTCGGGTCGCCGACACGAATCCAGTGGCCATGATCGGCCGTGAGCCGGCCGAGGAGCTCCTCCTGCAGGGGCACACTGTCCTGGGCCTCGTCTTCCAGCACAACAGGCCAGCGCTGGTTGAGTCTCGTCGCCAGATCGGGGTGTGTCTCCAGCAGATCGACGGCGAGACGGACCATGTCATTGAAGTCGATTCCACCTGACGTTTCCACAAGCATCTGGTAGCGTGCAAAAACCTCCGTGCCGATGCGCAGATACAGCATGCCCGGCAGCTGTTGTGGCGGGCCACCGTCAGCGGCTTGTCTTGCCAGCAACGCCAGCAAGGCGTCGGGGTCGAGACGGAGATTCTTGGCGGCAGCGATGCAGGTACGGGCCAGTCCCGCCGCGATGCGGCGCCAGTTGTCCTCCCAATCCGGGCCGTAGGTGCGACCGTCGCCAGGTGCCAGGCGGCCCCAGATGGGAGTGTTCTCCGCATTCCAGTCGGCCACGGCCCGGTCGATGAACTCGCGCTGGGAGCGTTCATCGAGCACCCGGAAGTCGGCCGCAGTGCCAACGTGACCTGGCCACATCTGTACGATGCCGTAGGCCAGACCATGGAGCGTGCGCACGGCGTAGCCGCTGGGCGGCAATCCCTGGACGGCCAACTGGCGACCGATGCGGCGACGCAACGATTCGGCAGCCGCGTTCTGATAGGTAACGACGAGGACCTCGCCACTGTCGCCCAGATGGCCGTGGCCGCGGTAGCGACGATTGAGAAGCTGTGCTGCCAGAGCGGCGATGGTCGTCGTCTTGCCGCTGCCGGGGACGGCAGCGACTCCCATGCGACCGGCTTCGTATGCCAGGATCTCACGCTGGCCGGGACGGGGCTCGAAGGCGACACCCGGCATGCCGCTCATGCAGCGCCCCCTGCAGGCTCATGGGGTCCCAGAAGACGCGTTGCGGCGCGCAGCAGGGGCGCATCCCCTGCCGGCGCCCCACCCATGCTCCCATCCGTCTCGCTCCAGCAGAGGTAGACCGTGCCGGATGCCCTGCTGCACAAACCACGCACGAGGCGCGCCAGGACACGGTTGCGGGTGTCGAAGTCAATGGCGTCGTTCCAGCGCCCATCCCGTGGCCAGTTCCGCGCCAGAACGTGGGGGTTGGTCAGCGGCTGATGGGGTGGCTCCCACCAACTGATCGAGCCCACGTCGAGCCAGAACTGGTAGCGCGCGGTACGCTCCTCGAGCAGGTAGGTGTAAACGGGCGCAACAACGAGGACCGACTGCACATCGGCCTCAGCCATCGGGGTCACGTGCGCCGCGGAGACGATGCCTTCCTCGACCATTTCGGCGTAGCCCTCGGCGGCGGCCAGGCCCGAGGCTGGCGAGGCTCCCCCGAGACCTGGAACGGACCGCCGGAACCAGGAGGCGGAGGCGATGAGACGTGCGAAGGTCGCGCCGGATCCGGGGTCCAGACAGGGATGGGAGAGGACCTCGCCAAACAGACGGCGGAAGAACATGTCCAGTGGCAGCATCTCGCCGGTGCGGCGGGCCTCGAGCCAGGCCCGCAAGCTCTCGTATCCTGCCAATGCCACGGGCGTCACCCGCTCGGCAAGGGTGTCATCGTCGCCCAGCGATCGCAGGCATGCACGCCCCGCATCGTATCCGGCACGGGCCAGCAGACGGCCACGCACCGGGTCGATGCGCAAGGCCATCGTCAGAACTTCGGCGATGTCGCTCAGATGCGGTCGGCGACGCCAGCCGCCGTACGCCAGCGCTGCCAGAGCCAGGGCGACGCGGACCTCAGGCTCCTCGCGCAGGCTCTCGAAACGACGG
>JAQCJA010000395.1 GCA_027593305.1 bacterium | reverse complement strand
CGGGAAGCCGCGCCATACAGGTGTTTCGGCGGTCCAGCGAGCCACCTGTTCGTGAATAGGGCGAGCCGGTTTCCAGCGGAACCGCTCCAGCAGTTTCCACACAGGAAACAGCATTTCGAAGAGCAGGATGCCGCATGTCTTGAGCACCACTGCCAGCAGGGCTCCGACGGCCAGACCGACGCGAATCCCCAGATCCAGCAACAACTGCGGCAGTACGAGGCCCGCCTGGCGCAGACGCTCTGCGACGGGGCTTGGCGTCACCGGACGCAGGGCCGCCACAATCCGCGTCGCTGCCGCCAGGCGCAGAAAATTCGACTCCAGCAAGGCGCCCAGTCCGTCGCGACGAACCTGACGGGAGGCGAGCATGGGGATGAAATAGAGCGCCACTGCCAGAGACGCCAGCAGCGAGAAAACGACGGTCAGTGCCATGTCGCCAAAGACCTGACCGGCGACACCTTCGACGAAAACGATGGGGAAGAACACGGCGATGGTTGTCAGGGTCGAGGCAAACACAGCGCCGCCGACCTCGCCCGTGCCCCGCACGGTCGCCGTCAACAGATCATCCCCCTCTTCGCGGCAACGGAAGATGCTCTCCAGCACCACAATCGAGTTGTCCACCAGCATACCGACGCCGAGGGCCAGACCACCGAGAGACATGATATTGAGGGAAACATCGAACAGATACATCGGCGCGAAGGTGGCGATCACCGACACCGGAATCGTCGCCGCCACAATGAGTGTATGCACGAGGTTGCGCAGGAACACGAGCAACACAAGCACAGCCATGGCGCCACCCAGCAGGGCGCTGCGCTGGACTTCAGATATCGAATTCTGGATGAACACCGATTGATCGGAGAGCACATCCAGGTGCGTACCGACCGGGAGGCGGAATGTGATGAAGTCCGTCATACGCAGATGTTGCATCGTACGCACGGCGTCGGCCTGCCTCTCGGCTTTCAGGCTTTCTGCGTCACTGCCCTCGGATTCCCCACCCGCTTTCGCTTCAGCCTGCTGCTCTCTGGTGGCCGTGTCCGCCGCCGCTGCTGCCAGTTCGATGACATAGGCCTGTTGCTCCGGTGTGCCGTTGACGGCTTCCTGCATCGCCTGCGCCACGGCAACGATGTTGGCATCTGCCTCTTTGTAGATCTCCAGTTCGACGCTCTCTCGACCGTTGACCCGGGTCAGAATCTCGCGATCCTTGTGGGAGCGGGTGATGTGGGCCACATCACGCAGGCGGATGTCAGCGCCGCCTTCCTTGGCGATGATCAGATCGCCGATGTCGTCGAGGCTTTTGAACTCGTTGAGCGTACGCACGAGGTACTCGGTCTGCCCCTCGCGCAGCTGGCCACCCGGCAGGTTCACGTTCGCCTGGTCGAGGCGCCGGTTGATGGCACTCACATCCAGCCCGAGCAGGGCCATCTGGCGCTCCTGGAGTGACACATGGATCTCCTCCTCCAGGCCCCCCTTGACCTTCACCGCAGCGACACCCGCCACAGACTCGAACTCTCGGCGGATCTCCTCCTCCGCCAGCTCCCGCAACTGGTACAACGCCACCCCTGCATCGCCGTCGTCGCCACCCCCATCATCGATGTCCCTGTACAGGCCGAGGCGGAGAATCGGATCCAGAGAGGGATCGTAGCGCAGCAGCAGCGGCTTCTCGGCATCCTCGGGAAGGCGCGTGCGGTCCACCTTTTCCCGGATGTCCTGAGACACATCGTTCATGTCCGTGTCCCATTCGAACTCGAGTATAACGTCCGACTGTCCCGCCTTGCTGATGGAACTGATGCGCACCAGATGCGGC
Organism: bacterium; assembly: GCA_027593305.1. Classification (GTDB taxonomy): domain Bacteria; phylum Latescibacterota; class UBA2968; order UBA8231; family UBA8231; genus UBA8231. The sequence continues at coordinate 3,030 of JAQCJA010000395.1, read as the reverse complement.
ACAATGCCCAACTCGCGTTCGATGGGGCGCGAGATCAGCGTCTCGACCTCTTCCGGCGCCGTGCCGGGATACTCGGTTCGTACGGTAAGAGTCGGATAGGCGATGTCCGGCATCAGATCCAGCGCCAGCCGCTGATAGGACACCCAGCCGAAGACACACACCGCCATGACCACCATGAGGATGGCGACGGGACGGCGCGTTGTGATGGCAAAACTGCTGGTCGTCGAACGGGATGGATACGACCCAGGCGGATTCAACCCAGGCGCATCCGATCCGGATAGATCGGTGGTGCTCATCCCGGGGTCGTGGGCACCGCGGGCGCGGAGCCGCCTGCAGCGTTGACAGTCCTCACACGCGCCTTGTCTTTCAGGCCGTTCTGGCCGACGACGATGACCGGTGTGTCAGCCAGGATCGCCGAACGGGCCTCGATGAACTGGCTGTTCTCGTAGCCCACGTCGAGTTGCACGCGGTGTGCCGTGCTGTCTGAGACAACAAACACGTAACGATCGGATCCGTCGTAGACGACCGCTGCTTTCGGAATGAGAACCGCACGCTCGTGGGTATCGATAACGACCCGCACACTGACGAATATGCCGGGCCGCAGGTGCTGCCAGAGATCACGCAGCCCCACGGTAACCTTGAAAGTGCCACTGCCCGGATCGACGATGGGGCTGATCCGTTTCACATAGCCGGCAAACACCATGTTCTCGATGAAGTCCGACGCCACTTCGGCGATCTGCCCGGTCTTTACCGTGCTCAGGTAGCGCCCGGGCACGTGTACGCGGGCGATCATGTCATCGAGTTTTATCAGATCGAAGAGCTTGGCTCCCGGCGCGACGCGGGCGCCCACCTGAACCTGCCTCGAAGTAATCACGCCGGAGAAGGGGGCGCGGATCTCGGTGTGGGTCAGCGCCATGGCCGCGCGCTCCTGGCGCATGCGTGCCTGCTCCAGCTCGTGGACCTTGTCTTCGTAGGCCTGCTCACTGATCATTTTCTGCTGGTACATCTTTTCGGTGCGTTCGAAGGAGCCTTCCAGATAGCGCAGATTTGCACCGCTTTCGCGGTCTTCCAACCGCGCCTGGTCGTTGTCCAGGGACACCAGCAGATCACCGGCGGCGACCTGGTCGCCCTCCTCGACGAGCACGGCATCGACCTGACCGCTCTCTTCCGGGTGAATCTCAACGGCCGCTTCCGTTTCGACGGTGGAACTGAAAACCAGGTAGGAAGAGATGTCGCCGGTCCGGGCGGGGGAGATTTCGACAGGAACGAAGTCCCTCTCCCTGGTCACAACAGAGTCACTGTCAGTGGAAACGGTGACAGCCGCCGTAGCTGCCGAATCCGTCGACGCAGAGTCTGCTGAGGTCGCTGCCGCCGGGTCTGCTGCGCCTGCCTCCGTGTCATCGCTGGCCCACAGGCCACACCCGATCCACATCGCGGCAAGCAGACACAGAGCCGGCACCTGCAGCACTTGCGCAGCGGATCGGATAAATTGTCTGGGATGTTGAAAACAATACATTAGGGCTGCCTTTAGGCGGATAGAACCGCTAATCGTGGACTCTGTCAATACTGCGGGAAGCGCTGGAGACTGCTGTTTGCTGTTTGTCGAGATCATCGCCCTCGTGGCGCTCACGGCGGCGCTGACCCGTTTCCTTCGGCAGGCGCCGCAGACTCATGACATACGGCACTGGGTTGCGGGTCATTCCCGTCTGCTGCACCAGTTGTTCACCTGTCCGCACTGTCTGTCATTCTGGATTGCCGTTGCTGGCACATCCGCCGCATGGTTGTTGGCGAATCACTCTGCCCTTGAGACAGCCGCGATGATTCTTCTCGGCTGGCGAGGCGCCTATTTCGTCAACAAGTCACTGGATCAGCGGCGGGATCGGTTGCGGCACCGCGCGGGCCGGTCGTGCTACATCTGTGATGCACCATTTGTGCAGGGCACGTCGATCGAGCGCGGCGGGCGGGCCTTCTGTTCCATGACCTGCTGGTTTGACCATCTGCGGACGCGGCCGGCGTCCCGCAAAGAACTCGTCGGGCGCTCCGGCGAACTAATCCGACAGGAGATATATCCGTTGAGCTACAAGAATGTGACGAACAAGGAAGCCCACGACTTGTTGGAGCAGGGAACGGGCTATGTCTACGTGGATGTACGATCGGTTCCGGAGTTCCAGAACGGCCATCCGGGGGGCGCCGTCAACGTCCCCGTGTTCCACAGGGAACCAGTCGGCATGGTGCCAAATCCCGACTTCCTTACCGTCATGGAGACCCACTTCCCGAGGGACTCGAAACTGCTCATTGGCTGCCAGAGTGGTCAGCGCTCTCTTCGGGCCGCTGAGGCGCTCATCGCAGCGGGGTTTCAGGACGTGACCAACGTGAAGGGAGGGTATGGGGGTGTCAGAGACCCGTCCGGCCAATCCGTCGAGCCCGGCTGGTTCGAACAGGGGCTGCCCACTGACAGTGGCGAACCCGAAGACCGAAGCTACTCGGTACTGGCAGGCCGTCGTCGGGACGGCAACCCGTGAGCCACGTTGAGCATCGCGCCGCCGCCCCTGCCAGCGTCGGTGTTGCCATCATCACCGTGAGTGATTCGCGCACGCCGGAGACCGACAAGAGCGGCGCCCTCATCCGCGAGAAGCTCGAGGACAATGGTCATACGGTCGTGCACTACGCCATCGTCAAGGACACGGCGCGGCAGATCAAGGGTGAACTGGCGATCGCCGTCGAGAAGAAGGGCTGTCAGGCCCTGATCCTGAATGGCGGTACGGGGATTTCGCCAAGAGACAACACCTTTGAGGTGGTCGATGGTCTGCTGGACAAGCGCCTGCCTGGCTTTGGTGAGATCTTCCGCTACCTGAGCTACAAGGAGATCGGTTCGGCTGCCATCATGTCCAGGGCCACGCTGGGTACCTACCGTGGACGAATCATGGCTTCTCTTCCGGGATCTACCGCCGCGGTCCGCTTGGCGATGGACGAACTGCTGCTGCCTGAACTGGGCCACCTGGTAGACACCGTATCCCCCCACCGCTGATG
>JAQCJA010000394.1 GCA_027593305.1 bacterium | reverse complement strand
GCGCCATCGCGCGCAAGATCGGACGCCTTGAGCTGTCCGACGGCGGCACGCTTTTTCTCGACGAGATCGGTGACATCTCCGCCAGCATCCAGGTGAAACTGTTGCGCGTGCTGCAGGAGCGGCAGTTCGAGCGCGTCGGCGGCACCCGGACGGTGTCCTTCGACAGCCGCATCATCGCCGCTACCAATCGGGATCTGCAGCGCGCCATCATCGATGGCCAGTTCCGCGAGGACCTGTTCTACCGCCTCAACGTCTTCACCATCACCCTGCCCCCTCTGCGTGAACGCCACGAGGACATCCCCGCCCTCGTTGACGCCCTCAGCACCCGCCAGGCACGCAGCCTGGGCCGTGAACATCATGGCGTCAGCGAACGTGCCCTGATCGCCATGCAGGCCTACGGCTGGCCCGGCAACGTGCGCGAGTTGCAGAATGTCATCGAGCGCGCCACCATCCTCGCGGGGGACGGCCCCATCGATATCGAACACCTGCCGTCCGGCATGGAGGGGCGCGGATCGCAGGTATTGCTGCCCGAGGGGGATGTCGACTTCGATCAGGAACTGGAACGTTTCGAACGCCACCTCATTCTGCATGCCTATGAGCAGTGTGACCGCGTCAAGGCAGCCACAGCACGCAGGCTCGGCATCGACCGCAATCGGCTGCGCTACAAACTTGACAAGTTCGGCATCGACTGATGCGCCGGTGTCTGCTGCTCGGCATCCTCTGGGTCTGTTGCGCCGCCGCAGTCAGGGGCGACGCTTCGGGCGCTACGGCCTCTACGGCGCCGGCAGACTCGGCCCAAACTAGTACACCTGCACCTGCGGATGCACCCACACCTGCCGTGGCAGATACAGCCCGCTTGCGCCCCGACCCAGCCTGGGCCTGGTGGCGCTGGCCTCCCGTGCACGCCGCCATCGCCATCGCGCCCCTCGATGGGCCCCAGGACATTCTTGCCAAGGAAGAAATCCTCGCTGATCGAATCGATGCCCTCGTCATCGAGGCAGCACGACTCGACACCCTGGCGGCGGCGTGGCAGGCACGCTCCGTGGCCATGACAGCGCAACTGGAGGTCCTCGAGGATCTGGCCGATGTCCAGCTGGGGGGTGACCTCGAATTTCAACAGCGTACCGGGAGCGTACGGGAAGAGGTCGTGCAGGCCGCCGAGCAAATCACCACTTTTGCCGCGACACGGACGGCGCTTGCCGAGGAACTGATCCGCCTGCGCTCCCTGTCCGAAACCTACCGGCAACAAGCGGCACAACTGCGCGAAGAAGAGGAGAGTTCGCGATGACGCGCATCCTGCGCCTGCTGTCAGCAGTTGCTGTCGTCGGCATATCGGTAGTCACCACCGCCGACGCTGCGGACGACCCCACCGCGTTGAGCGTAGGCGGCGCCCTGGAGGGCTCGGCGCGCTACAATTCGAATCTGACCTTGTTGAGCGCGGATGGACCGGTGCAGCCGAAGAGCGCCTTCCTCACCGAACTCAACGGTCGCCTGTCCGCATCAAGGACCCTCGGCGCCTGGCGTTTCGACGCGCAGTTCAACGGGCTCGCCAACCTGCACACGTCGTACACCGACAGGGACTGGTTCTTCCATCGCGGTCGTGTGGGCCTGCGCAGATCCGCTGCGGGCGGCACGGTGGAACTGGTGAACGAAACGCGGTACTACACGGTGCCCGACCGCAACACCTTCGACTTTCTCCGCAATGTGGCGCTGTTGTCCTGGCGTCGAAAACTGAACGACCGCTGGCGGTTGCATAGTGGCTATGAAGGCATCATCACGCGCTACCCGCAGAGTCCCTTCTTCGACTACACGGTACATGGCCTGCTGGCTGAACTGCGCACGCGCTGGTCCCTGGGCCTGACGACGTACTACCTGGTGGATTTGCAGAGATACGCCGGCGAGGCCCAGCCGCAGGATGCCGAAGCCGAAGCCTCGCCGCAGGACGGGAACCGGGTGCTGGCCCAGGTCGGCTTTGACTGGCTGTTTGCCGGACGCCACTCGTTGAGCGGTACCTACTCCATCCAGCAGGACGAGGCGGATCTGGGCGTGCAGCAGATCGGTGACATCGAAGGCCCGGACGGCAGCCAGGACAATGAGGCCGAATTCGATCTGGACAAGCAGAAGGCAACCTTGCTCTACGCCGTGCCCTTGTCGACGCGTGTGCTGCTGTCCACCTATGCCGAGTGGATCCACAAGGATTTCGATGACGAGGAACGACTTCGACAACGCCTGCCCAGGCGCACAGATACGCTGCTGCTCACCTCCACCCATCTGCGCATCCGCCTCAACAGCGATCTGTCGCTGAAACTTCGCTACCTGTATCGGGGCAATCGATCCTCCGTCGACCTGCTGGAATACGGCAATCATATCGCGTCAGTGGGCGTCGAATTCCGTCCTCGCTGATGCGCGTTGGTATTGGCACACCGATTGCATGCACCATGAGCAGTCCCGCTCTGCATCGTGAGGTCCTATGAAACTCTTCTGCCGAGACGCGTACCCGCCCGTGTCGGTCCTCGTCCTCATCCTGTGCCTGCTGTCTCTGGGGTGCTGCTCGCCGTCGGCACCCGCAGCACCCGACGCCACGCCCCTGGCATTGCCGTCGGACCATCTCACGGCGAACGAGGAAGTACTGCCCGAGTTCGTCATCACCGCGGTGCTGGCCGCCATGCCGGATGGGCGCCTGCTGGCTGCCTCCCGGGAGGATGAGAGTGATGGCGTGTCGTACGAGGTGCTGGTCGAGAACGCGGAGGGTGTGTTTGCGATTGATGTCTCAGCAGACGGCAGCGTCCGCGAGATCGAGCCGGCGGGCACCGAGGAGCACGCCATCAGTGCTTCCGATTTGCCGCAGCTCGTGCGGGCTGCCGTGGAGGCGACGGTGCCCGGCAGTCGCATAACCAAGGCCGTACGCGAGTTGGTTCGCGATCAGGTGATTTATGATGTCGAAGTCGATGTACGAGGCCGGAAATTCGACCTCGAGATCGCCGAGGACGGTACGGTACTGAAGGTCGAGGAGGGCAATTGACGATGCGGATCTGTCACTTGAGCGCTGATCCGGGCCGGCTGTGCATCATCGCCCTTGTCCTGTCAGGCGTCGCTCTGGCCGGCGTCCGGCAGGCCGCAGCTGATGGCTCGGATGCCTTCAGTGCCAACGGCCTGTTCCTCGCCGGTTACACGAAACTCGAAGATCCCGATGGCGCCCCCACATCCCGGACCGGCCTGTTCACGCAGCAGGTGGAGTTCCATGTGGCCGCCGATATCGACTCGAACATGCGGGCGGTGGTCACCGTCGATCTGCCACGCGGCAGCCGCACCGTGGATCGCGTCGACATCGGTGAGACCTACATGACGGCCGACCTGTCGTCGAACTGGCAGATGCGGGCGGGCCGCTTCCTCGTCGACTTCGGTCGCCAGAACCACGCGCACGCCCATGAGCAGCCCTTCCTCGATCCGCCCCTGGTCCTGGAACGCCTCTTCGGACCGGATGGCATCCAGGAAGTTGGTGTTGGCCTGCGCCGATCCGTGCCCCTGCCGTGGAACGCCGATCTGTCCCTGCAGATCACGAATGGCGACAACCCGCGCTGGGTGAATCCTACCGATGAGGACCTGCTCTATGTGGTCCATTCGCGCCATGCCTGGAACCCGGGTCCGTCGGTATCCGTCGAACTGGGGGGCTCGTGGGCCGCGGGCCGCAACCCGACGGAACGCTGGACCCACGCCCTTGGCGCCGACCTCACCATCGAGTCGACCGGTGCCCGCTGGCAGACGGAATACATACGTGTCGCCGAGGACCTCAAACGCGAGCGACGCACCACGGGTGGCCTTACTTCCTTTCTGCAGTACCGTGTCGCCAGCCGCTGGTGGACGCAGGTTCGTTACGATTGCTACGGGCTACCCATTGATCAGGGCTGGGAGGACCGCGCCACGGCGCTGCTGTCCTTCGTGCCCCACGAGAGGACTTCCGTGCGCTTCCAGTACAGCCGCTGGCGCGTCGACGCCCGTCACCGCGGCTTCAACCAGTACCACATACAGTTGCGCTTCGGTGTCGGCCCACACGGCTCGTCATACCGTGGCTGTCACGGGTGCCAGGCGTGAGAGGTCCACGGTAGGGCGATGCGACTCATCGAGATCCTGATGGTCCTGTCTGCCGCCATTGTACAGAACGGCGACCTGGCGCATGACGGCCAGGCCCTGACATCGCGCCACAATGCCACCCACGCCGCCCTGGGTGCCTCCCTTGCAGCCATGGCCTACAACACACACGACAACTGGCATGATGAGCTGCAAGGCGAGTGGTACATCAACCACCCGTCGCAGGTGACCGATGTCTACGGCTCCAGCAGTTTCAACCTGCCTGTCGCCATCTCCCTGTGGACGGCGGGCACGCTGACCGGACAGCCTTCCCTGCAGCGACTTGGCAATGGCCTGACGCGCACACTGATCCTGACGCAACTCGTCGTCGGCCCGATCAAGTTCGTCGTCCACCGTCGCCGGCCCGATGCCAGTGACCGTTTCTCCTTCCCCTCCGGCCATGCTGCCAATGTCTTTGCCCTGGCCCGCTACGTGCAGCGGGACTTCGGCACGACCGCGTCCCTGCTGCCCTACGGACTGGCCGTAACCACCGCCGTGGGGCGGATGGAGGGTGGTCGCCACTATCTGTCCGACGTCATCATGGGCGCCAGTTTCGGCCTGATTGTGGGCAGCACCGTCCACCTTCCCCGATGTACCCCAGCCGAAGAACGGCGCCTGCAGGTGCTACCCATGACGAATCCGGCAACCGGATTGCGTCTGGTTCTTCCCTTTCGCTGAGGTGAGCACTCGCAACTGCTCGAATTCCTGCGCTGAC
>JAQCJA010000393.1 GCA_027593305.1 bacterium | reverse complement strand
CCTCGTGGTCGCAGATGTTGTAAACGTAGACGGCTCGCCTGCGCCCATCCTTGATGCCGCGCACGATGCAGCCGATACAGGTGCGCCCCTTGGTGCGGGGTCCGAGGGTGGCCGGGTCGGGGAGCAGCTGTTTGAGAAACTGGAGAGGCACGATCTGCTGTCCCTGAAACTGAACCGGTTCGATCCCTGTCATACCGACGTTGCCCAGGACCTCAAGGTGCTTGAGGTAGCTGTCGCCGAAACTCATCCAGAACTGAGCCCGGCGCAGCGTCGGGTAATGCCGCGTGAGTGACTCCAGTTCCTCGTGGTACATGCGGTAGATGTTGTAGCTGCCGACACCTTCCGGACACGTGAAGGACTGGTGCAGTGACATGGCGGGGGGGGGGATGAACCGGCCATCCTGCCAGTGCCGACACTCGGCCGTCACCTCGCGAATGTTGATCTCCGGATTGAAGTTGGTGGCGAAAGCGTAGCCGTGATCGCCGCCGTTGACGTCGACAATGTCGAGTTCGTGGATTTCGTCGAAGTAGTGCTTGGCAGCGTAGGCGGTGTAGACACTCGTGGCGCCCGGATCGAAACCCGAACCCAGCAGCGCCATCAGCCCGGCTTCCCTGAAACGATCCTGATAGGCCCACTGCCAGCCGTATTCGAATCTTGCCGTATCGACGGGTTCGTAGTTGGCCGTGTCGAGATAGTGCACCCCCGCCTCGAGGCAGGCGTCCATGATTGTCAGATCCTGATACGGCAGGGCCACGTGGATGACCATGGCAGGCTGCACCCGTCGAATCAGCGCCACCAGCTCAGGGACGTCGTCGGCATCGACCTGTGCCGTCTCGATGCGGCGATCGATCTGCGCCGCAATCGCCCTGCACTTGCTCTCGGTGCGACTGGCAAGCACGATCTCGGAGAACACCTCCGGAACCTGCGCACACTTGTGTGTGACGACGCCGCCGACGCCACCGGCACCGATGATCAACACCTTGGCCATTGCTGCTCCCCAGGTCGTTGTAGTGTTTGCTGCAGCACTGATAATCGGTGTCTGTGGCTCTCGGTCAAGCGCTTCCCTGTGGCTTGCAGGGCGCAACTGGACCTCGGCGGCGACGGCATCAGGCTGCCGCCAGAGGCCGGGCTCGCAGGCTCGACACATGTGAGAGGCGCTACTCTGACGACGGTTCGCCGCCGCCCACATCGCCCAGCAGCACCTGCAACTGCTGCGGCAATCCCGGCCTGCCGTCGATCACGCCGGTGCCGACGAACCGCGCCCGCGTCACCCGCTCGTCGTCAGGCAGGCGGAAGATCTCCTGTTCAAAGACGAATCGCAGCGGGCTCTGCCGGGACGCCGTGGAGCACACGACAAAACGGTCGCCTGGGCGCAGCGCCCCCAGATAGTCGATCTCGGCACGGGTGACGACCAGATCGCAGCCCTGCTGGTGGAGTTGCATGAAATCGAAGCCGTTGGCCAGCAGATACCGATGCCGGGCGTGTTCGAAGTAGTGCTGGTAGACGGCATTGTTGACGACGCCCTGCAGGTCACATTCTGCGTCGCGCACGTCGAACTCGACTTCGAACTTGTAGTCACTGCGTCGACGTCGACGCATCCGTGGAGACATCACGGAACGTCGCGCTCCTGATACACCTGGTGGCCCGGATTCGCACTGCGCGCCAAGTCATACATTCTTGTTGCTCCCTGAGAGGAACGTTATACTCGCGCGACTCCCTACCGACACCCGAAGGAAGCAGAATTTACATGATACGGATCTCCGTGTGGCACGGCGACATGTCCGACAGTTACCTGCGTCGTATGGTGCAACTGGGCGCCGATTGTCTCGATTTCGGCCAGGGCGGGTTCTGGCCCGGGGTGAAGGAGCAGGGCTATCCGGATCTCGATCAGGTAAAGCTGATCTACCGGCGCGTGCGGGACTTCGGCCTCGATATCAATCGTGTCACCCTGCCGGACATGACCGACGAGTTCATCAACAACGGACCCGGGGCGCAGCAGGAGCTGGACAACACCTGTCGCGCCCTCGAGGTCTTTGCCGAAGCCGGGCTGCCCATCGCCCGCCAACGGTTGGCGGGGGACACCTTTCCGTGGCTCATGACCCGCTATCGGGCGGTGCATCGTGGTGGCTACCGCTCTCGCGGCGAAAGCCTGGGTATGACCAGAGAGCCGGCGCCGACACCGACCCAGGCCCAGCTCGACCACTGGTGGGAGCGCTTTCTGACCGTATACGGCAGGCTCGTGCCCATCGCCGAAGAGACGGGCATCCGTCTGGCGATGCATCCTTCGGATACACCCAATGTGGATACCCCTTTCGGCGCGCTCGGGTACCATCGCATTCTCGACGCCTTCCCGAGCCGGCAGGTGGGGTATCTCTACTGCTGCGGGACACGTGCCGAGGCGGGGGGGAGCGCTTTGATCATGGATGAGATTCACAACTACGGGCGCAAGGGTCGGATCTTCACCCTGCACATGCGCAATGTGCGGGGCTCGCTGGCGACGGCGGGCGCCTTCGAGGAAACCCTGCTCGATGATGGGGATATCAACTTTTTCAAGGTGATGAAGGAACTGCGCAGCGTTGGCTTTGACGGCTGCATCAACCCGGATCACATCCCGACCCTTGAAGGGGACGGTGATGGTGTGCAGCATGGCCTGTCCTATTCGGTGGGGTACCTGAAGGCATTGCTGGCAGCCCTGGCAGCTTCATGAAGAAGATCGCCGCCATTATTTCGATTTACCGCCCCGGCTCACACGCCGACGTCATCATCGGCAAGTGGTTGCGCGCGTTCCCCACCGATGAAGGCATGCTGCCACCACGCACCCAGATCGCCTCGATCTACCTGGACCAGGTGTTCGAGGACGACATGGGCTGCGCCATCGCCGAGGCTTTCGGTGTGCCCGTGTACCAGAGCATTCCCGGGGCACTGTGTCTGGGTGGCAAGGAACTGGCGGTTGACGGTGTGCTGTTGATCGGCGAGCACGGCGACTATCCCTTCAACGAAAAGGACCAGCAGCTGTACCCGAGGCGCCATTTCATGGAGCAGATCACCGGCGTCATGGCCAGCAGCGGCCGCAGTGTGCCGGTGTTCAACGACAAACATCTGTCGTGGCGCTGGGATGATGCCAAGTGGATGGCGGATCGTGCCACCGAACTGCACGCACCGTTCATGGCCGGCTCATCGCTGGTGGTATGCTGGCGCAGCCCCTTTCTCGAACATGATCTCGACACCCCTCTGCGCGAGGCTGTCGCCGTTGGTTTTTCCGGTCTTGATATCTATGGCTTCCATACGCTCGAGGTCCTGCAGTGTATGGTCGAACGACGTGCCGGGGGCGAGTCCGGGGTGAAAGCCGTGACCTGCCTCGAAGGCCAGGCCGTCTGGGACGAAGCGGCCAAAGGTGCCTGGTGGCGCGAACTGGCAGAGGCCGCCTGCACACCGGTGGCAACGAAACCTGCCGGCACCATGGAGGAACACTGCGAAAATCCGGCGCTGTTTCTGCTAGAGTATGGGGACGGCTTCCGCGGTGCCGTACTGATGCTGAACGGTTATCTGACCGAATTGGCCTACGCTGCCCGAAACGAGGACAACGCGATCGACAGCACCTGGTTTCGCTGTCAGGGCCATGGGGCCGAAACGGGCGCCTACGCCCACTTCAGCTATCTGAGTCTGAATGCGGAAGAGATGTTCCTCACCGGCAAGCCGCAATACCCCGTGGAGCGCACCCTGCTGACATCGGGTGTGCTCGAGGCGGCGCTGACGTCGCGCCATGCGGGCCATGTCCGTGTGGAGACACCGTGGCTCGAGTTCACCTACCGGTCCTATGATACGCTGCGCTGGCGCCCTCTCGGTGACGCGCCCACGGGTGCGTGCCTGGAGGCTTTCCCCCCGGAGGGGATGAAGTGAGGGGCCCCGTCATCGTCACCGGTTTCGCCGACGAGATCGCCAGCGACACGGGGGAGCAGATTGCGGGACTGCAAGCGGCCGGGGTGACGCATATCGAGGTGCGCGGAGTCAACGGCACGAACGTGCTGGATCTGAGTGACGACGCGGCGGGCATCGCCGCGTCCTGTATCGGCTCACCCATCGGCAAGGTGCAGATTCGTGCCGATCTCGATGAGCACTTCCAGCATTTCCAGGTGGCCCTGCGCCGCGCCGATCAATTTGGTTGCCACCTCGTGCGCCTGTTCTCCTTTTATCATGAGGGGGAAGAACCGGCTGCCGTCCGCGACCTCGTCGTGGCGCAGTTGCAGCGCATGACAGCGGCGGCGGCGGCCGCGAACATGACGCTGCTGCATGAGAACGAGAGGGATATCTACGGCGATACCCCGGAACGGTGCCTCGACTTGCTTGCTGCCGTGGGTGATCCGCATCTGCAGGCGGCCTTTGATCCGGGCAATTTTGCTGCCCTCGGCGTCGACACCCGCGCCGCCTGGAAGTTGCTGGCGGATCGAGTCAGCTATTTTCACATCAAGGATGCGGAGGTTGAGCCGATCCTGCAGGCGGCTCTGGCGTGTGGCTACGCCGGATACCTTTCGGTTGAACCCCACCTGAAGGAGAATGATCCCGACTATGGCGGCGGTGGTGCCGAGCGGTTCATGCTGGCTACACGGGCCCTGCGCGCCATTCTCCACCGACTGGGAGCCATCGAGACGACGGCATGAAGCGAAGCGTCTGCGACCAGCGGCACATCCGCTGTCGGGGCACCTGGCGCAGCCTGGATGGCACGACCGGGTTGCCCGGGCCGGTCCTCTGTTTTCACCAGAGTCATGGGGGACACCTGTGGATGGGTACGTGGGGCCGCGGTGTCGCCATCTATGACGGCCATACCATTCGCGCGCTGGAAAAAGCCGATGG
>JAQCJA010000392.1 GCA_027593305.1 bacterium | reverse complement strand
AGGTCGTGCCGCGGCCGTTGTTGGCGGCGCGCAAAGGCAGGTAGAAATGCGGCACCGGGGTGTTGCGCAGCACCGGGAAGATGGCGTCGCTGGTGCGCAGATCTTCATAGCGGTTGCGGAACAGGGCGATATCCACGGAGAGGTTGCTGCGTACGCGAGCCCGGTATCCCAGCTCCAGAGCGACGAGGTTCTCCGCCTGCAGAGCGGGATCGCCGATGAGGGTGATCAACGTCGGCAGGGCCGAATCCGCCGCGACCTGTGTCAGCACGACCTGAGCGGCGAACTCCATGTCGTTGTCACTGCGCGACGGCGTGCGTACCGCGCGCGACACAGAGCTCCAGAGCATGTGCCGGGGGGCGGGCGCCCACCACAGACGCATGCCCGGCTGGGCTTCGAAACCGGTGTGGCCGTTGTGCTCGACCTTGCTGCCGAAAGACCAGCCAACGTGACGCCGTGGCCCGAGAGTACCATCGGCCTGGGCGAAGCCGCTGAACAGATGCGTCGTCCGCTGTGCGGGGGTGGCTCGCACGGCGAAGCTCCCGTCCACATCGTCGGTGACCCCGCGGTATCCAAGCCCCCAACTGAAGGCGCCCGCGCCGACGGGCCGGCGATGGTGGAAGTCGACGTCGACGATGTCGATGATGCCCTCGAGGATGGGTGGGTCGGCGCGCCGGGAATGATCGTAATAGACCTGCAGAGCCATGCTGTCGCCGCCGGCGTTGTCATGCTCCCAGACGCCCATGAGGAAGCCGCCGCGAGTGCTGGCACGCTCCTTTATGTCTGCTACGTAGGGAGGTGTCAGTTGCGACACCAGTTGCAGGCCGCCGCCGAGGTCGCCGGCATAGAGCGTCGAGTGCAGGCTGACGCGATCGAAGGCCGAAGGCGTCCAGTCCAGCCGCGCGCCGACGCGCGCAACGGACCAGTCGTCGGAAAGGTGGCTGCCGCTGGTGTCGATCGAAGCGTCGCGGTCGAAATACCGACCGTAGAGCCGCAGGGCGACCTGGTCCGACAGGCGTGCCCCATGTCGCACCGTAACGCCCACCCGCTCGTGCAGCCCGGAACCAAGCTGCACGTACGTGCCCTGGGTCCTGGCTGCCGGCTGCGTGACGATGTTGATGATGCCGTTGACGGCGTTGGCGCCCCACAGGGTCCCGCCCGGGCCGCGGATGACCTCAATGCGTTCGACATCGGCCATCACCACGTCCTGCGCGTCCCAGAACACCCCGGAGAAAGCCGGTGTGTAGACACTGCGTCCGTCGATCAGCACCAGGAGTTTGTTGGCGAAGAGGCTGTTGAAGCCGCGCGTTGTCACCGCCCACTTGTTGGCATCGACGCGGCCCACATGTATGCCCGGCACCAGACGCAGGGCCTCGGGCAACTCGCGCACCCCTGCCCGGCGCAGGTCGTCATTGGTGAGCACGGCAATGGCGGCGGGCACGTCGGAGACGCGTTCCGGTTGCCGGGAAACGAGGTCGACCTCGATCTCCATCAGGTCTTCGAGACTGAGAGAGCCGAGATCGAGACCGTCAGCAGATATGGGCGCTGAGCGCATCAGCGACAGCACAATGGTCAGGGCCAGTGCTGGAAACAGATCAGGACGCACAGGGTGGCGCTTCATCGCAGGGAGTAACCGCCATCCACTTTCAACGTTGCGCCGGTGATATAGTCCGCCGCATCTGAGGCGAGAAAGGCGGCTGCCTTGCCGAGATCCTCGATCGTCCCGAGCCGTTTCCACGGCAGGCCCTTTGCCCCCTCGCGCATCTGCTCCTCGGTGGTGAACTGCCGCTCTCCCGGCGTGTCCGTCCAGCCGGGCTGGATCGTGTTGACACGAATGCGGTGCTCCGCCATCTCCGCAGCGATGGTATTGGCCATATGATTCATGCCGGCTTTGGCGGCGTTGTACGCCATGGACGTGGCAAAGGGGATGAAGGAGAGGACGGAACTGATAAACAGAATGTTGCCACCGTGGCCCTGTTGCACCATCTGCCGGGCGCCGGCCTGGGCAACGTGGAATGCACCCATGAGGGTGACATCAAGGGTCCGGCGCACGCCCTCAATGTCGAGGTCGAGGAAGGGCTCCCGCTTGGAGTAGTAGGCATTGGCAACAACGATGTCGAGGCGGCCAAGGGCCTGCACCGTACCGGTAACCATGGAATCAACAGCGGCCCGGTCGGACACGTCGGCGCCGAAAACGGCGGCGCGGCGCCCGAGGGAGCGTACGACCTCGGCAACTTCCTCCGCCTCGTCGCCGTGAGAGCGGTAGTTGATGGCGACATCGGCCCCATAACGGGCCATCTGTTCGGCGCAGCCACGCCCGATGCCACGCGAGGCACCGGTGATGAGGGCCACCTTGCCCGTCAGGTCGATCACGAGATCCCCCTCCATTCCGCCAGGGCTGCTGGAATGCAGACCCGTCGAAATAGACTACAGAAGGGCGGCCGCCATGGCCAGCGGAGGCGCCTGCCTAACGCTCGACCAGATGGCTGGTGAGCAGGTCGAAGTGGGCTGAGCGGCAGGAGTCATCGAATTCGTACAGGCCGATCCGTTCGGTGGCGTGGGCGGTGCGCACGTTGAGGCGATGGCGCTTGTGCTCAAACGTGCGCCGCTCACGCTCGACGCCGGCATGTCTGGTCATTTCGGCGCGCAGATCACCGCGCGTGGCGTTCAGGAGATCCTGTAGACGGGCATAACGCCGGTGATGGGCGGCCAGAAGTTCCACTGTCAGTATTTTGGTGACGACCACCGCAGCGAGCATGACCAGCGCGGCGATCATCGAGATTGTTGTCAGCACATCTGTCTCCCTGTTCAGGGCACTCTCCCCTAGGATCGGCAGGAAGGCCAAATCTCGTCGTGACCGCCGTCACGTCCGGAATGTGACGCGCATCAAGAGAAAAAACAAGAAGTTATGACTATTGGGACGCGTCCGTCGCAGCACGGTTCCCCGGGCCGCCTGTGGCAAGTCGTCGACGCGCCAGCGCCGAGACCCAGCGGCAACGCGAACCGATGGCCTGCACGAGGGCATTGCTGGCAGTACCAGACAGAACGAAGCGGATCCGTCGGCTTTGACTCCGCGGCAACGGTTCCGGTGACAGGCGATCAAAAGGGGTCGAAAATCACGGGCTCCCCCTCGTCATCAACGATGCAGGCTGCCAGTATTTCGCGCTCGGTATGGGCAAAGGGATTGCAGGTCCGGCACAGGGTGTACAGATAACTGGCTCCGGGCTGCAACTCACCTGTCTGCTCACGGCGGGCGCGGTCGTGGGCCCGGGCATGCATCTGCTGCTTCTTGTTTTCGCGCAAGGAAAAGACATCGATGTACGAGCCGTCCTCATAATCCACGAGGAACAGCAGTTTGCCATCCGGCGTCAGGCGCACAAAAAGATTCTCCAGGGCCGCAACACCTGACAGACGCTCGAGGCTGGCCACGGGCAGGGCGACCCGCGGGTTCTTCTGGTGGCGCTCCCGGCGCGGGGTGATCCGCGCCTGCCCGCGTAACTTGCGTCGCAGGTCGAGGTCGAGTCGCTCGGCGGTTTCCAGGGGCCGGTGTTGCGGCTGCAATGCACACCAGGCACCGCGCAGGGCCTGGACGCGCAGAACGTCGACGATTTCACCAAGGGCCGTGTCGGCGGCGAGTTTGTCGGGGAAGGCACCCGCCAATGGCCCCTCTCCGGGTCCGTCGAGCTGCAGGGGGATGCTGTCGAACGCCGCCTTGAGAGTATCGACCGACTCACAGGCACCGGCGCCGACAACGGCGTCCACCCAATCGAGAACCGTGGTGCTCACACGCTCGATCCAGGCATCGGCGATCACCGCCGCCAGGACAATCTCTACGTCGGCGTCGGCGCGCAAGCGCGTGGCGGCCATCACATCCGCATTACACAGGAAGGTGATATCGCTGAGGAGCAACTCGTAACGCCGGGAGACGAGGGCGACCGTCGGCTCCTGCTCCGATTCGGTGTCACGCGCCGCTTCGATGGCGGCGCGCAGGGCCTCGATGCGCACGAGGGCACTGGCGGCGTAGTCGAGCACTTTCGGCACCGAGATCAGCTGCCGGCCGTCGGGCTCGTAACTGCGGCGGTAGTTTGCCACCGTATTGAGCCAGGCCTCTGCTTCCAGGTCGAAACGGCGCCCATTCAGACGTCGGTCAGGGGGCAGTTCCAGAATGTTGCGCACCCGCTGTTGCTGGGCCGCCAGGCACATGGAGGCGGCAGCCCGCTCGCCGTCCGAGTCCTGCAGCACCAGATCCTCCGCCAGCGCCCGCGGGTCTTCCAGGTCATATTCGAGATCGGCAAAGAGCAGCCAGATCCGCTCATCGAGTTCGCGCGCCCGGTTCAGACCTGAAGCAATGCTCTGCACCGCCTCATCCAGTTCATGGCGGCTGATCTTCGGGGCCGGCACCTTTCCCTGAGCGTTAACTGCGGGCCT
The DNA here is from genome assembly GCA_027593305.1 of bacterium. GTDB lineage: Bacteria > Latescibacterota > UBA2968 > UBA8231 > UBA8231 > UBA8231. The sequence goes on along the minus strand of JAQCJA010000392.1, from coordinate 427 downwards.
CGTTGAGCCGGTGACGGCATTTCCCCCAGTCCCGTAGTCCGAGCCTGTCGTGGCGGCTGCCGGAGATGCCGGATCGGCCCCGGTGGCCGTGCTGCCAGACCCGCTGCCAGACGTGCCGCCAGAGGGTGGGGTACCTCCTGGCATGGTGCCCGCTTTGATGATTGTCACCGTGGAGCCACCGCCAGCGGACGGCGGGCGCGTCGGCGGACGACCGCCGCCTCCGCCCGCGGCCATGGCGCGGGGTGCGCTGCGTCCGCCACCACTCTCCAGGGCCCGTCGCCGGCCTTCACCCGACGGTTCGACGCGCTGACTCATTCGTCGCGCCTCTTCGATCGTCGGGATACGGGCTTTCAATGGGTTGAAGGCAGCAATCGCCTGCAGCCGCTCCTCCCGTTCCGCAGCATCGGTGATGGATGCGCCGGCACAG
>JAQCJA010000391.1 GCA_027593305.1 bacterium | reverse complement strand
GACATGACCCGCTGACGGACGGCGGAGCAGGCAGGGGTACATGGGTCAACGCTCCGGCGGGTGGTTTCACAGCAGGTATGTTATGAGGGCCACAAAGTCAGCCCCGGACTGCTTACTCCGCTTTGGCCTTGAAGAAGCGTTTTTGGCTATCAGGCGGGATGTCCTTGAATTGATAGGTGGTCCGGTCCGAGGTCGCTCCTCCCTCGGGGTAGGAGTCGGTCGTCTCGATCCACGCGATGAGGTCATCCGAGTATTCCATCCGATATGTCTTTCCGATGCTGGACACCCAGGTGACATCAACAGTGCCTGCCGCGGCATTGCGAACGATATTGGTAAAGGCAAGGGGTTGCCCACTGCCCAGGGTCACATTGTAGAAGTAATCCCGCTTTTGCGGGAACGGGCCAAAGGAGATGGTGTTTCCAACGTCGACATTTTCACTGGGGACATTTATCTGGATGTCCGACGGGCCGTTGCCGCAGCAATCAGCAGGGATCGGTTGTGCGCCGTCACCCCAGTGGGCCAGCAAGTCGCCGGCCTGGACCTCAAGGTCCGCGAGAGGGTAGTCGGTCGTCCCGGAAGTGGTGGGCGGATCGTCGTCGGGGCCGATCGTCACGCGGTGAATCACCGTGAATCCCCCAGCGCCATCGGGGCGCAGCACGAGGAGATCGGTGGGCTCGGGCGTCTCGTCCGGATCGTTCAGGATCGTCATTTTTGTCAGGACACCGCCGCCTGCGGGAATGATGAATTCGGGGCCGTGGAACCCATCGATGATCAGGGCACCGCCGGCCGTGTCGCCGTCGGGGAGCCCGACTGGCAGGCGGGTCAGATCGTTGCCGATGACATTACCGCTCAGGGGTGGCGGATCATTCGGATCGTTTGGATTGGTTTCAAGAGACACTTCTGCCCCGTCGCTGCGTCCATCGCCGTCGGTATCGGCAACGAGCGGATTGGTGCCGGTATCGGTCGGGCTCTTGAATGTGCCGTCGTTGGTTTCCACGTTGTCAGCGAGGGCGTCGTCGTCCGTATCGGCTTTGGTCGGATCGGTGCCGGTGTCGGTTGGGCTGTTGAACGTGCCGTCGTTGGTTTCCGCGGAATCACTGAGGCCGTCGTTATCCGTGTCCGGTTTCTTTGGGTCGGTGGCCGGCCGGAGTCCTGCCCCGGCCAGTTCGGCGCTATCGCTCAGGGTGTCTCCGTCGGTGTCGGCCAGGACTGGATTCGTTCCGCGGGACTGTTCGTCTTTGTCCAGCAAACCGTCTCCATCGAAATCCCCGGTACCCGCACCCGGCCCGGGCCCGGCACCCTTCCCATTCAGAATGGTGAGATCCGCGACATAGGTCAACTCCCACGGGTCCAACAGATCATCGCTGTCAGTGTCAGTGACAGTGCCCGAGGCTATGGTGATATTCCAAAAATAACTCCTCGCCTGGGGGAATGGGGCAAAGTTGACGGTGTTACCCACATCAAAATTACTGGAGCCCAGATTGACGATTTGGACATCACCCGGCCCGCTGCCGCAGCAGTCCTGCGGAATGGGTTGGTGGCCCTGACCCCAGTGAGCCAGCACGTCGCCTTCCAGCACGGGGAGGCTTGCCAGGGGCTAGTCGGTCGTGTCGGTGATAGAGGGCACAGCATCATCAGTGACAGTCACCCGATGGATCACTGTGAAGGCGTTGCCTCCGAGAGGCCTCAGCACGAGGAGATCAACGGATTCCGGGTCCAAGTCGGTGTCATTCAGGATGGTGGCCTTCGTCAGCACGCCTCCGCCCGCCGGGATCGTAAAGTTGGGAGTTGTCCCCTCGGCGTTGTGCCAGCCGTCCACGATGAAAACGCTGCCGGTATCCCCGTCCGACCCTCCCCCTCCTGGACTCGCGGGCAAGGTGGTCAGATCGTTGCCGACGATGAGGTCCGCGTGGCTGGTGGTCATTGCCAGGAGAACGGCCGTCGCCACGTGGCGGGCGGCCCGCGTTCCAGACGGACGGCGGTTGGAAGCGCCGGATGGGCTCTGTTTCATCGTTTTCATTGGCTGCATCAGGTTTGGTGAGCGGCTTGTTGCCAGTCTTGGAATTCGAAATTCGGTGATCAAAAGGGGGAGCTGTTGCTCGACCTGAGCGGGACGACGCAGGATGGGCCTGCAGGATGGGCCTGCAGGATGGGCCTGCAGGATGGCCTCGCACCGCCGAGAATTCATGCAAGAATGGCCTTCACGACATGGCCGTGCACGTCGGTCAGTCGGTAGTCACGACCGCCGAATCGGTAGGTCAGACGTTCGTGATCCAGGCCGAGGAGATGCAGCATCGTGGCATGCAGATCATGGATCTCGACCCTGTTTTCGACGGCCTTGTAACCGTAATCGTCGGTCACGCCGTAAATCATCCCACCCCGGATGCCGCCGCCCGCGAGCCAGAGGCTGAAACCGAAAGGATTGTGATCGCGGCCTTCACTGCCTTGGGCAAACGGTGTGCGCCCAAATTCGCCTGACCAGATCACCAGGGTCTCGTCCAAAAGACCGCGCGCTTTGAGATCCTTCAGGAGACCGGCGATGGGCTGATCGATCGCGAGCGCGTTCAACGAGTGGTTGTTGCGGAGATCACCGTGGGCATCCCAACGCTGCGTGCCGTGAGCGCGCGGGCAGGTCAACTCAATGAAACGAACCCCGCGCTCCACCAACCGCCGCGCGACAAGGCACTGACGTCCATACGAACGGGTGTGCTCGAACGCGGCGTCCATCCCGTAGAGATGCCGCGTCGCTTCCGACTCGCCGTCAATGTCGGTCGCCTCGGGCACGGCCATCTGCATCCGGTAGGCGAGTTCCGCATTGAGAATGGCCGCTTCCAATGCGTCGGGCCGACCCAGATCTTCCAGCGTGCCGGCGTCAAGGGTGCGCAGGGCGGCGAGTTTGTTCTGTTGCCATTGCGGCTGCGCCTCCATCGGTTGCACGTTGGCCAGCGCCGGCGACTGATTGCGCAACAGCGATGCTTGGTAGCTGGCTGGCAAGAAGCCCGCCGCAAAGCAATCCACGCCTCCGGACGGAATCAACCCGCCGTCGAGCACTACATACCCCGGCAGGTCGCGATTTTCCGAACCCAAGCCGTAGGTGGCCCACGCTCCCATGCTCGGTTTGCCGGCCATGCCACTGCCGCAGTGAAGAAAATAGTTGGCGGCATTGTGCTCGGAGAAGTTCGAGACCATGGAACGAATGACGCAGAGATCATCGGCGCAACCGCCGACGAAGGGAAAGAGATCGCTCACCGGCAGACCGCTCTGCCCGTACGGCTTGAAGTCCCACAGATTGCCCAGCACCGCGCCGTTTTGTTCAAACTGGGTCGGCTCCATCTTCATTCCGAACGGCTTTCCGTTTTCCCGCCTGAGCCTGGGTTTTGGATCAAAACTGTCCACCTGCGACACACCCCCATCCATGTAGAGGAAGATCACGTTTTTAGCCCTCGGCGGGAGATGCGCCCTGTCGGCGGGGGAGCGCCTGGAATCAGCCAGGGTGCCCTGGCTCCTGTCGGCAAGCAGGGATGCCAATGCGATGGCTCCAAAACCAAGTGAGCCCTCGCGCAGCATCTGGCGCCTGGTCATCATACGAATCGGGCGGTGGGTATCAGTATCAGGGAACATGAATGAACTCCTTCATCATAAAAACAACATGGCAGGCATCGGCCCAAACGGCCGGATCCAGCCGCGCGGCGTCAGCGGACAAATCACGCGCGGCCGCCTGGGTCTGGAGCAGGGCGAGCATCTGATCGAGTTCCGCCGACTTGGGCGGGCGCGCCAGGGCGCGGAGGAATAATTGCTCGATCCGTTCGCGGGCCGAGAGGTCGGCCTGCTGCAGGCTCTCCCTGGCCCAGGCACTGGCCTGCTGTTGCACCAGCGGATCATTCATCAGGGCCAGCGCCTGCCCGGGAACGTTTGACCGATTCCGCTGGCCCACGGTGGTGTCCGGCAGCGGCAGATCAAACGTCAGCATCCAGGACGATAGAAAATTGCGGCGTGTCTCGAGGTAGATCGTGCGCCGTCGGTCGCCATCCATGGGGCCGCTCGCGTTCTTGACCCACATGCGATCGCCCATGAACGGCGTGAAATAGGTGGGCACGGACGGGCCGAATGGAACCCGATTCAACTGCCCGGCGACCGTCAGGAGACTGTCGCGAATGGCTTCCCCTTCCAGGCGACGCAGACGACTCCGATGAAGCAGCACGTTCTCCGGATCGCGCGTTTCCGCCGCGGGATCTTCCGGCACACTGGACATCTGAAACGCCTGCGTCAGGCACAGGTTCCGGATCAATCCTTTGATCGAGCCACCCTCCGCCCGAAACGTCAGCGCCAGGTGATCGAGCAACTCCGGATGACTCGGCTCCTGGCCCATGGTTCCCAGATTATCGACCGTCGCCACCAGCCCGCGGCCGAACACATGCGCCCAGACGCGATTAACGATCACGCGGTAAGTAAAAGGATTGGACTCCGCGAGCAGCGAATCAGCAAGTTCCAGGCGACCGCTTCCGTCGGCGATCGAGGCGACGGTCGAACACGCCATCGCTTCGGGCACCCGCCGGGACACTGGGGAACCCTGCGTCTTGGGATCGCCGCGAACAAAAACGTGCGTGGGCTCGGCGCTGCCGTCAGTCATGGACAGCACGCGCATCGGCTGCGGCAGGCCTTCCGCAGCCTTGGCGATCCGGCCGACGACGCCCGCGATTTCCGCGTCGGACGCCCCCCAGTCCACTAGCCGCTTCTTCGACAGCCAGGACAGCAATTCGGCCGAATTCGAGTCGGGTTGTGGACGAACCCACGCATCCACGGCCTGTTGAATGGCGGCCTCCAGTTTGGCTGCCTGCTCCGTGGAAGAGTCGCCGGGAGTCAGAGCGAT
>JAQCJA010000390.1 GCA_027593305.1 bacterium | reverse complement strand
AGGCAACGCCATCGGTGCTGCCGTCGATGCCCTGCGCGCCGGTGCACCCTGGGAACGGGCCCGCGCGGCGGACACCATCGCCTGTTCCGGTGCCGCCGGTGATGCCGTTGCCCAACTGACGGCAGCCCTCACCGATGAGAGTGAGGCGGTGCGGTTGAATGTCGCCTACGCACTGGCCGGCGCAGGCGACGCCGGGCTGTCGGTGCTGGCCCACGATTTGCGGCGCGAGGCGCAGGCCTCCGAGCCGCTGGCGACGGCCAAGACAGCAGACAACGCCCACGGCACCAACCCGACAGCGCCGCTGGCATCCCACGCGCTGGCGACCAATGCCGGTGGCACGGCGGTGGCGGCGGACCTGCTGGATGATGATCACTGGCTCGTGCGCGCCGTGGCGGCGGATGCCCTGGGCAACATGGGAACTGTTGCGGGGGACCTGGCCGATCGGCTCATACACAGCACCAGCGACGAACACTGGTGGGTGCGGCGCAATGCCATCGAAGCCCTCGGCCGTGTCGCCGATCTGAGTGAAGCAGCCCTGGAACGGGTCACGGCATGTATCGACGATGAGGACTACCGGGTCCGTCGCAATGCCGCCATCGCCCTGCACGGTGTGCAACGGGTCACCGATGCTACGGTGCCTGCCCTGGGACGCATGCTGCACGACGACAATCGCTACAATCGCTTCTATGCTGCCGAGGCGCTACGCAATGTGATCCACGTGGCACCGGAGGCCGGGCCGGTGTTGCTCGACTACCTGTTCACCTCGAGATGGTGTCCGTTGACGGATTCAGCGGACCGCTACTGAGCGACAGGCCTGCGGAGGCAGCACGGCTTTCCACAGGAAGCGTCGATGGCGCAGTTCCAGGCCAGCCGGTGCGGCATGGCGTTGAAAGACTTCTGTCAGCGCCACCTGCGACTGCCGCCACGAAGGCACCTCCTCGGGTGTGTTGCCGAAACTGAGCAGGCGATACAGGTCACGCGGCGTGTGCAGCCATTCGGGCACGTCGTAGGTCCAGCAACTGTGGAGACTGAGGCCGACCTTCGCCAGGCGGCTTTCGATGCGGGCGCGCATGCCGGCATCCGGTTCAGCGTCGGAGGGGGAGCGTCGCAGGCCCTCCGGCAGCTCACCATTCCACACATCTTCCTGCAGAGAGCCGAGGGGATTGAGCTGCAGGAGCACGGCCCCCGGGCGGCAGAAGCGGGGTACGTCCTCGATCCAGTTCGTCGGACCGCGGCGTGAGATGACGACATCGATGGAGCCCGTCAGCGCCGGCACGGTGACCTTGCCGCCATTGCGGTCGGAACTGGAGTTGCGCCACAGGAAAGTGACGTTGTCGACATTGCGCTCTGCGGCAGTTTTCTTCGCCAGCGCGATGTATCGATCCACCTGATCGTAGGCGCGCAGCGAGCGGCACTGCGGTGCAAAGGCGACGGCATCGACGCCGTGGCCACAACCGGTCTCCAGTACATCCACCTCGGGCGACAGGTGCTGCTGCACGAGCCTGGTATAGGCCGATTCACCATCCCCGTCGGCGATGGTTGACGCCCACGGGTAGTAGTAGCCATCCTGCAACGTCGCCAGACGTTCATACCAGGCCGTGGTGTGGCCGCGCACCTGCGTCGCCTCGTTGCGCATCCTTCAGCCCCCGGCAAGGGAATCCAGCCCCCCGGCAAGGGAATCCAGCCCCCCGGCAAGGGAATCCAGCCCCCGTCGCAGCGGCGCCTTGAGCTTTGCCGGCAGCACCCTCTCGATGCGGATCTGCTCGCAGCCATTGAAGCGCGCCAGGCGCCGGAGCGATTCCGCCAGCGGCGACAACAGGGCATCGACATCATCCACACCCGATTCCAGTTCGAAGCGACGCACAACGAAGACGCCCTCCTTCCGCTCGGCCTTGGCGTCGAGGCGCCCGACGAAACGATCACCAAACAGCACAGGCAGGCAGAAGTACCCATAGCGGCGCTTCGGCTCCGGTACGTAACACTCGATCGTGTAGTCAAAGTCGAAGAACCGCTGCACCCAGCGCCGCCGAATGACGAGGTTATCAAAGGGGGACAGCAGATGCACGCGACGACCGGCGCGACTGCGCGCCGTTGCCAACACGTCGGCGGGGCGTGCATACAGGATGTCACCCTCTGCACCGGGGACCTCGACGGCTTCGATCTGGCCCGCCTCGAGAAGTTGTTCGACAGCGGTGTGCAGTTCCGGGCGCTGGCGGAACCAGATGCGCATCTGGCCCTCGTCGGCGATACCCAGGTTGTCCAGCGTGCGCTGTACCGCCCAGCGGGCGCACGCGGCTGTGTCCGGTTCGGTCGTGTCGAGGCCCGCGGGCAATACGCGTTCGGTCAGATCGTAGACCCGCTGAAAACCACGTCTCTCGGCAATCATCAATTCGCCGGCGTCGTACAACGCCTCCAGCGCCACCTTCGCCGGTTTCCAGTCCCACCACGGGCCACGGCGCGCCTCGACATCCTTGAAATCCGCTGCCAGCAGGGGACCCTCGTCGCGGATCCGCTGGCGTACATGGGCGACGATTTTCCCATGCTGCGCCAGCCATTGCTTGCGGTGCCCACCCGCCGCGTGCCAGCGTCGGTGCCGCCCGTAGTAGCGGAAATCAGCCATGGGCACATAGGACGCCGCATGCGTCCAGCATTCAAAGACGCGCCGCTCCCGCATGAGCTGTTGCAGGACAGTGGGCCGATAGCTGGGTTGACGGGTCCAGAAGATGTGCTCGTGGGCCCGCTCGATGACGGCGATGGTGTCGATCTGCACGTAGCCGAGACGCTCGATCGTGGCGGCGGCACCCTCGACGCCCCGTCCCGGGCGGTGGGCCGCGTCGAGACCCTGGGCTCGCAGGGCGAGGCGACGGGCATGGGCGCTGGAAATGATCTGTGGCATAGATGGGCACCAAATGCGGTGAGAAATGGCGCCTCGTCAAGGGCGCTGCGCGGAAAACGTGCGAGACAGGCGTGTCTCCATGGGGCGCTTTCTGAGCTGAGGGTGAGACACGTCGGCCCCAGAATATGACCACTCGTTGCCTGCCCGCGCAGCCCGGTAACAGGTACCCGCTTTGCTGGAGATTGGCAGGCCTGCGCCCCGTCATCGGAAGCCCATGGGACATACCTATCGCCGAATCCTGATCTTGTTGCTTGGGGTGGTACCGGCTGCATCCCAGTCGCCCGTTGTGCATTTCACCGACGTCACCGAGGCATCCGGCATCCGCTTCCGCCACAGCTTCGGTGACGATCACATGAGTTCGATTCTCGAGGCGACCGGCTCGGGCTGCGTGTTTTTCGACGCCGACGGCGACGGGCGCCCCGATCTCTATGCCGTCAGCGGCGGCTGGCTCGAGGGGATCAGCGAGCCCGAAGCCGAGGCGCGCCACCACACCGCCAGCAACCATCTGTTCCACAATCGTGGGGATGGCACCTTCCAGGATGTTACGCAGGTCTCCGGCGCCGGCGATGCCGGTTATGGCATGGGGGCTGTCGCCGCCGATTACGACAACGACGGCAGCACCGATTTGTATGTGACGAACTACGGTGCCAATCGGCTGTTGCGGAATTCCGGCAAAGGTGACTTCAGCGATGTCACCGACGCATCGGGCACCGGGGCGGCAGCGTGGAGTGCCGGTGCCACCTGGCTGGATTGTGACGTCGACGGCGATCTCGATCTCTTCGTCGGCAACTACCTCGATTTTGATCCGGCCTACCGCCTGTACTACGCGGCGGATGCCTTCCCGGGGCCACTGGCCTATCCGGGCCTGACGGACGTGCTCTATCGCAACAACGGCGACGGCAGCTTCACCGACATCGCCGCCGCCGCCGGCGTGGCTCGCGAGGGCCGCGCCATGGGTGTGGCCACGGCGGACATCGATAACAATGGCTGGCCGGATCTGTTCGTCGCCAACGATGCCATGGGCAACTTTCTGTACCACAACACGCGTGGTGTATTCGAGGAAGTTGCGCTGGTCTCCGGGGTGGCGTTCTCCACCAACGGTGACGCCAGTTCCTCCATGGGCGCAGACTTTGCCGACATCGACGCCGATGGTGATGCCGATCTGTTCGTTCCGGACATGGCCTACAACAACCTGTATGTGAACGACGGCAAGGGCTGGTTCGAGGATCGCACAGCGGTTGCCGGTGTCGCCGAGGTGAGTGGCCAGTACGTCAGCTGGCACGGCGAGTTCCTTGATGTCGACAACGACGGCGGTCGGGATCTCTTCGTCAGCAACGGCAGCGCGCACTACGTGGATCACACCCAGGAAGCACTGTTGTTGCTGCTGGAGCCGAAGGGCGCATCCTGGCGCTTCGCTGACGTCAGCGGCGACGCGGGGCCCTACTTCCGCCGTCGTGTTGTCGCCCGCGGTGCCGCCACCGGGGACTACGACGACGATGGTGATCTCGATCTGTTCGTCCTGCATCTCGACCAGCCGTCGGTCCTGCTGCGCAACGATACGACGGGCCAGCACTGGTTGAGCCTGCTGTTGCGCGGGACGCGGGCCAACCGTGACGCCATCGGCGCGCGCGTGCGGGTGCGGGCGGGAGATCTCGTGCAGGTCGCAGAGCGCACCAGTGGCAAGGGGTATCTGAGCCAGAGTGATGCACGACTGCACTTTGGTCTGGGCACCCGGGCCCGCGTCGACTCCGTGGAAGTGGACTGGCCCGGCGGCGGCCGGACCGTGCTCGTCGATGTCCCTGCTGATCAGATCCTGCGGGTCACACAGGACGGGGACAGATGAGTCTCGGTCGTGCGGGTGCCGCACTCGGTCTGCTGCTGATGACCCTCGGACGGGTGCCGGCGACGGCAGAAGTGGACGTGCCGCTGTTGTACGTGCAGGCGCCGCTGACGGCTGCCTCGGGAGCACAGATCGTCCTGCGGCTGCCCGGCGGCGAACGGCGGGTGCTGACGCC
>JAQCJA010000389.1 GCA_027593305.1 bacterium | reverse complement strand
CCTTGGCGGCGCGCAGGTTGAGCTGTGTCAGGTGGTGGCAGCCCAGGTGGGCGGACAGGTCGGTGGCGGAGAGAGTGGGGATGTCGTTGATGATTTTCATGCGCAGTGAACCTCAGATTGTATCTTTGGCCACATGGACACCGCCGCACTGCTTACCTCCAAGCGCGATCCGATCCTCGAGGTCGCCAACCGCCATGGCGCGCGCAACATCCGCGTCTTCGGTTCGGCGTCGCGCGGTGATGATCGCCCGGACAGCGACATCGACTTGCTCGTCGATCTGGATCGCGATCGAAGTATCCTCGACCTAGCGGAGTTGGTTGCCGACCTGCGCGATCTTCTCGGGCGACCAGTGGATGTCGCAATCGACGAGAATCTGCACCATTTGCTGCGGCCGCAGATCCTCCGGGAAGCGCGACCCCTGTGAGCAAGGATGTCTGTGAGCAAGGATGTCTGTCGTCAGCCATCCTGAAACGTTCACAGCTCTATTGCCCCACTCTCTCACTCAGATGATCTCTTGACTACGTTGTAGTCGTTGCCTACAGTGTAGGCATGGCTATTCTCAACATCCGCAAACTGCCCGACGACGTACACGCCCGCCTCCGCTTGCGCGCCGCCCACAAGGGCCGCTCCATGGAGGCCGAGGCCCGTGAGATTCTCTCTCAGGCCTGCGCCACAGATCACGACACCACAGGTTACGAAACAACCGAAGGCAGCAGCCTGGTCCGTGACGCCAACGCCGACGGTGTGACGATCACCCTTACCGAACAACAGCTCACCGCCGCCCGCGCCTACGCTGCCCGTCATCAGATCAACCTCGACCAGGTCGTCGCCCACATGCTCCAGCAGCAGGTGCAGGAGGATGACGATTGGGTCGAACGCCTCTTCGCCCTCATGGACGAAATCGGTGGTGACTCAGGTGGTGTAACCTGGACACGTGAGGAACTCTACGATCGCTGACCCGCCTCATACCGCCACGTCGGTCTTCCTGGACACCAATGTCCTCATCGACTGTGCCGATCATCGCGACTTGAGTCGACAGCAACTCTGTCGCGCCGCAACGGCTTCGCTCATGAGCGTCGGACGTGCCATCATTTCCACGCAGGTCCTGCAGGAATTCTATACGGCAAGCATCCGCAAACTCGGTCTGTCCTCTGCAGCAGCGCACACTCTCGTGAGGCAGTACCGCCGACTCCCCATCGTGACCGTCACGCCTGATCACATCGACCAGGCCATTGTGCTGCACCACACGCAGCAGATCTCCTTCTGGGACGCCCTCATCGTTTCAGCCGCCGCCAGCGCCGGCTGCCGCACCCTCCTTACAGAGGACTTGAACGTCGGCCAGATCATCGCCGGCGTCGAGATCGTCCGCCCCGAAGAAGGCCGCTTCGATTGATCCGGATTCCCCTCCATGGGATTCGCCGGCCCTCATGGCGAGTGATCACCTGCTTTCGACAGCCTGCTTGTCGAAATATGGAGCCTGTAAGCCGATTCTTCGACTTCGTGCTCTACGGTGATGTTGCGCCCCTGCGCGTCGTTAACCCCACCGCCAGTTCCTCGATCTTCTCCCGCATCGCCAGCTTTGCCAACCACCCTGGCGGAATCCCCTCTGCCCCATAGAACGCCCCGCCGATCTGCCCGAACACGGCCCCGGTGGTATCCGCATCATCACCGAGATTCACTGCCATGAGGGCGCCCGCCTCAAAGGACTCACTGCCGGCAAAGGCCCACAGCGCTGCCTCGAGACTGTCGACGACATACCCCGTGCCGCGAATTTCGGGCGGCTGCTTGTGCCTGAAACTCCCCTGAGCGATCGCGGCAATCTTCGGGGCCAGCGCTTCCCCCTTACCTGCCGTCTCCGCGATCCATCCATCCGGCGCCAACAGCTCATCCTTGGCGACACCGGCAAGGGCACCCACCAGATACGCTGCCAGCAGCCGACAACCATCCACGGCTTCCTCTGCCCCATGGGTCGTGCGTGAACTCTGTGCCGCCATGTCGATGGCTTGGACAGGATCAGCGGACCAACACATGGCGACCGGTGCGAGCCGCATGATGGCACCATTGCCGGCGGCACGGGGATCGGTTGATCCTGAGAATGGTTCGCCGGTCTGCGCGAAGGACTCGATCGCAGCTCGGCAGGTATTGCCGATATCGAAGCAGCGCCCGGTGGAACTCAGATGCCCCTCCCGGTACCAGCGCACGTAGCGTTGCATCTGGTCCGCTGCATCAAACCCGCCACATTCGACCAGGCTTTCTGCCAGGCACAGCGCCATGGACGTGTCATCCGTCCACTGACCGGGCTGCAGACCGAAGGGCCCGCCGCCAACCATGTCGTCAATGGGCGCAAAGGAACCGGGGGACTTGAACTCCAGCGTTGTACCGAGGGCGTCGCCCACGGCCAGCCCGAGCAGACATCCCCGGAATCGATCCAGCACTTCCACATCCCTCCCCTTACCTGACACAGCCTGATGCGCAGATCCCAGCCGGGGAGTTAGGTCGAATCGGTGAGGGGTAAACGGGCGTTATGCGAACTTCACAAATACAGCCCTTGGCGGAGCCTGTCTTTATGCATTGCAAGCATATTTGACAGCCTCGGCGCCTCCGTCATACCAACAAGAAAAACGGCGGACCATCGAATCGATGTCCCGCCGCTTCTCATTACACCCCGTCTGCTGCACTGCCTAAGATCCGTCACCAGCGCGTCGCCCTGCGGCTGGATCCAGGAACGCCTCGGCCACAGCGCGGATCACCCGATCCTCATCGTAGTAGCCGTCCTGCACTTTGCGCCGGATCCACAGCAGCCGCTCGTCGCGGTTGCGTGGCAAACCATCTTCGTCCTCCAGATGGCGAGGCACACTGTATTCTCTCTTGAAATTCATACCGATGACGGGGAGGTATACCGGGATCGTGATTCCCACCTCTCGCTCCACCCTTTCGTGGTCTGGCGGCGCCCACCGGGATCTGCCCCTCCGGCAGGCGACGCCTGTTGCTGCTTCTGACTCCGCCTACACCTTTTATCGGCACCATCCGAATCATCACCACCCTCCGCTTCATCGCTGCCACACTTCGCGAATCGCCGCCAGTCGATCCTGCTGCGTGCTCCGCCCCCGCTGCCAGGCTTCCAGGACAAATGCCAGCAGGGTGAGCAGCACCAGGGCGGTGCCGCCGCCGGCGGCGGTCAGCAGCACCCGTCGGGGAAAGCTGCGCGTATGTGGGGGTGTAGCCTTGTCCAATACCTGCAGCGTCGGCGTGTTGCGCGCCTCGCCATACTTGGCCTCTTCCAGCCGGCCCCCGAGAAAAGCCAGGATCTGCTCCTTCACTTCCAGTTGCAGCGTCAGTTCGGCGTACTCGTGCATGAGATCGGGCAGTTGCTGCAGGGGTGGGCCGAGGGCACCGGAGGCGAAGCTGGCGGCGCCGTCACCGATATCGGCGGACAGATCCCCCACCAGCAGTTGCAGACGTTTCTGTAACTGGGCCGCTTTCAGTTCCAGCAGTTTGCGCTCGGGGTGATCCGGTGCCAGTTGCTGCGAGATGACACCAAGTTGGACCTGCACGAGGGACAACTCGAGGACGATGCCCTTGACCACGTCCACGGCGGCCGCCGTCTGCGCCTTGATGTCGACGATGCCGTGTTCGTTCTGAAAGTCCCGCAATCGGCTTGCATCCGCCGCCAGTTCGGCGCGCGTGCTGTGCAGGCGCTCCTCGAGGAACGTCCGTGTCGAGCTTGCCTGCTTCTGCCGGTACTCCCGGTTGAGGCTGTCCAGCAGAAAGGCGAGGGTGTTTGTCAGGCCCGCCGCCAGTTCCGGTGTGCGCGCCGAGACCTCGATGGCGACACTGCCATCACCGCCGAGTTCGCGGTCGATCTTCAGCGCCAGCAGGTCGATGGCATGATCCCGGTGCAGCGCTTCGTACTCGCGCACCAGATCGTGTCGATCCACCGCCAGGCCCAGCAGGCGGCGGCTGTCGAGCAGCGTCAGCAGGCGCTCCGCCGGCGTCGACGCACCAATCAGCCCTGCCAGTCCCGGCGGAATGCCGGAGGCACCACTGCCCCCCAGCAGGGAGAGACCCAGGCCGCCGCTGTCCTCATCGGGCGGCAGCAGACTCGTGCGCGCCGTCCAGCGTTCCGGCAGCAGGAAGCTGACTCCGGCGACAACGATGGCTGACACGATGGTGCCCACCACAAGTATGCGGCGCCACTTGACGATGACAAAGATGTAGTCGAGCAGATTGTGGCTGCCTGTGTCGGCCATATCCCTCATTTCGTGATCGAGACAAAAACGAGTAACACCGTCGCCACCTGGCCGGCAACCGTCATGCTTTGCGTGAAGATGGACCAGTACTGGCGCACGGGCTGTTCCTTGATCCAGATGTTGTCCCCCGGCTCGATGCGCTCCACCTCATCCGCCTTGCGCACCTCTCCCGTGCGCGCCTTGATGACCCGCACATCACTGGATGAGCGCCAGCCAAAACCGCCGGCTCGCTCAATGTAGTCCGCCACGCCGTAGCCCTCGACATATGGCACCGCGCCGGGACTGGCCGCCTGGCCACTGACGAGCACGGTACGCTGCGATGCGGGGATCACGATCAGGTCGCCAGGGCGCAGCAGGATGTTCTGTTCTTCATCGTTATCGGCGAAGAGCGAGACGAAGTCGACCACCATCTGACCGCGCTTTTCGCGGCTGCGCATGTTGAAGTACTGCTTCTCATCTTCACTCCACGCCGTCGGCGGAATCACCACGATGCGATCGAATTCGGGGTCGCCCTGCTGGTTGTCGTCCACGCGCCGTACCACGCGCGCCTTCGGCAGCGACGCCGCTTCCGTAAAGCCACCACTCTCCTCCACGACCTGGCGCAATGGTTTGCCCTCCTGGCCGACGACGTAGAAGCCGGGATTCTTCACTTCGCCCACGAGCC
>JAQCJA010000388.1 GCA_027593305.1 bacterium | reverse complement strand
CACCTTCTCACACTCCCTCCGATGGCATACTGCCACGTGGCTGCATTCATCTTCCGCTCGGTCTCAGTTCAGGCCGACCAAGTCGTGCCCTGCTGCAGCGCCACAATGGCCTGCATGGTCACCAGTCCGTCTGTCATGGTCGGCGTCAGTTCGCCCGACTGTAAGCCCTGCACGAAGGCGACGGTTTCACCAT
Source organism: bacterium (assembly GCA_027593305.1). Taxonomy (GTDB): domain Bacteria; phylum Latescibacterota; class UBA2968; order UBA8231; family UBA8231; genus UBA8231. Next base: position 4,721 of record JAQCJA010000388.1, on the reverse strand, counting down.
AGGCGCCGTTCGCTTCGTGCAGTTCCATACCTGCGGCGGCCGCTGACCAGTCCAGCACACACTTGCCATCGGCGACGATGCGAACCGCCGCTTCCTGGAAATCGAGCCACACACGAAAGCCGTCGCCGAGGATTTCCAGCGATTCTTCCGCGACCCCCACATCCGGCGTCTGCACAACACTGGCGGTGATGCCACGGGCCGTCTCGATGCGCGCCGTGTAGTTGGCTGCCCGCGAGCCCTCGCGTAACTCCTTGTGGCCGATGACACGGGTCGGCGGGCCGATGACGGCCAGCAGGACGTCCACCTGGTGCAGGCCGGTATCCCGAGCAAAGTCCGCTTCCAACCGGTTGTGTCGCAACATGCGCGAGATCACATGGCGTGGTCGGTGATTGCCATCGGCCATCCACGCCAGAGCTCGCTGCAGAGGCGGGGCGAAACGCCGGTTGAAGGAAATCATGTGTGGCGTACCTGTGCTCTGCGCCACGGCCAACAGCCGGCGAGCCCCCTCGACGCCGACCCCGGGAGGCTTCTCGATGACAACGGGCACACCCGCCTGCAGGATCCGGGCTGCCAGCTGTTCCGTCGCCTCCATCGGCGTAATCGCCACCAGGCCATCCAGCTCTGCATCGAACAAGGCGTCCAGATCGGTGTGAGCCTGAGCGAAGCCGAAACGACTCGCATAGTCCTGCGCCCGATCGGCGTCGAGATCACACACGGCGACCAGTTCAACGACGCCGGGATGTCGCGCCACATAGTCTCTCCAGGCGGGTCCGTGGTTCTGCGTCGAATGGGAACCTGCCCCGAGCAGTGCGATGCGCAGGGCCCTCATATCAACTCCAGATCGGCACGGGCGCCATCTTCGATGAAGACCGTCAGCAAGTTGACGGTTGCCTGCACGTCCTGCCGGTGCGCCCGTTCGTGGCGAGGGATCTCACGCAGACAACCCTCCTGACCGGAGATGCCCGCAACTTCACACAATTCGTTCCGTAGCTCCATCAGACGTGTCCTTCCCTTCCCCGCCGCAAAAAGAACGTGCCGCCGACCTGGTCGCCTATTTTAGGCGAGCGAAGTGCCCTGCGACAATGGCGCGCCGCCGCCTTGAGGCAGCCTCTATTGTGGTCAAGTGTGTTAATCGGTATCTTCGGCATCGCTTGGGTCTCTGACCCCGTTATTCAAGCGCCTCCTATCGTCAGCCGTGCCTCATGCATTCAAGCGAAGAGACGCCGGTATGAATTCAGCCCCAGCGCGCAAGTGCCATCTCTGCGGGACGACGCCAGGTTACCCGCTCTACGACGAGAAGTGCATCCCTTGTTGGCCCAAGGATCTCAAGCAGATCCCCACGGCGAAGGCACCAAATTCAGTTGCAGCACCAGCCAGAGCTGCGGTGCCAGCCAGGGTTGCACCAGTCAGGGCTGCACCAGCCAAAGCAGCAGGGTCAACCAGGTCCAAGGCTCCTGTCAAGGCATCCGTTACTACCAAGGCCCCCGTCAGAGCTGCAGCAGCCAAGGCCAAAGCTCCGGCAAAGGCCGCGACTCGAGCCAATGGCAAGTCGTAATCTGTCAGGAGCATAGTTCGGCGATTCGACAGTGATCAAATGCAGGATCAAGGGCCCCCCGGCGACGCGCCGGAGGGCCCTTTTTGCACCGCAGATCGTCGGGCACCAGGCCGGACTTCGCCCCCACTCGGACGTATTCCACGCACAGCGGCTCTGCCGTTCTACGCACAGGGCGCTGCTGGCGGAGGCTGTTTTTTTGCCGTCAAAGTGTGCGTTGTCCGTGTCTCTGTGTAGTTTACAGTGTTTGTACTGAATCACGACCTCAAGGAAAACCTTCGGAGGTAGATACAATGACGCGAGGCCCTCGCCTTCGTCTGTGTGGTGCGCTTTTGGCTGTTGCCTGCCTGTCCTGGTCCTGTGGCGGGGATTCCAGCGTCGTCGTCGATGGTCCGCTGGTGGAGATCGGCGACTGGCGTGCGGACACCGCTGAGTTGGTGTCCTATCGGGGCAAACTTCCCGACAGCATGTTGCCCAGGGGAAGCACCGAGGAGAACATCCGCTCTCTGCTGTCCTCCCTCGTCGACCGTCGCCTCATGATTCTCGAGGGCGAAGCCCTGGGTTATCATCAGGATCCCGAGTTCTCCGAGCGCCAGCATCGCCTGCTGAGCAAGCACCTGATCGAAACACTGTCGCGCCAGATCGTCGGCCAGAAGGTGCAGGTCACCGAGGCAGAAGTCGATTCGATCTATCGCCTCTACCACTGGGACCGCGAGATTCTGCCGGCACACATCCTCAGCGCCACCAGAGAGGATGCCCTCGACGTGATCCGCCTGCTGGATGAGGGTCGCGACTTCGCCGAAGTGGCACGCGAGCGCTCCATTGCTGCCGACGCCGACGAGGGCGGCTTCCTCGGGCAGTACTTCAGCCCCAGCGAGGCTGTCAAGGAGTTCGTCGACGCAGCCCACGGATTGCCCGTCGGTGAGTTCACGCGCGAACCTGTGCAAACCCGCGACGGCTACGAAGTCATCAAAGTCCTCGATGCCACCAGCGTACCGCTGGAGAACGTGCGCCAGCAACTGACACGCGGTATCTATTTCGGCAAGTTCGCCGGTGAACGCCGTGAGTATGTCGCCGCGCTGGAGCAGAAACATGGCGCCGTTTTTCATGTCGAAGGCATCGACGCTCTTGTGCGAGCCGCCACCGATGCGACGCAGGCCGAGGGGACGGCAGCCAGCCTTCCGGTGATCACCTTTGGCAAAACCCACGTGCTCAGTGTTGCCGATGTTCGACGCTACATCGTCGACAATGCCCGATTGCAGAGCGCCGCCGATGAAGCCGGGGTCATCGAGATCCTGACGAGTCGCGTACTGGCCGACAGCCTCCTCGTTCTCGAGGCCAAGTCTCAGGGGCTGGACACTGCCGCCGAGTACACCGAATACCGCGACAATCTCTATCGGCGTATGCTCGTCACGTTCGTGCGCAAGCGCAAAGTCCTGGAGCAGATCACCATCTCCGATGCCGACGTGGAAGCGGAGTACGAGAGCAAGAAGGACAGCTACAGGAAACCGGATCAGATCAACGGTCGCGAGATCCTTGTGGCGACCCGCGCCGATGCGGATGATGTGGTGGCGAAGCTCCGCAAGGGCGAGTTGGCGAAAGATCTGGTCCGGGCCTACAGCCTGCGACCCGGTGCGGTCCGCACGGAGGGGCACGTGCATATCGGCGCCAATGATGCGGAGCGCTGGGGGCAGCATTTTGACGCGGTGTGGAATGTCAGCGACGGCGACATCATCGGCCCTCTGGAGATGGCCGATGGCTTTGTCGTGCTGCAGATCGACGCCGTCCAGAAAGGACAGTTGCGCTCTTCTGACGACATGCGTCAGGGCCTGACGCATCAACTCAAGCTGTTAGGGCAGTATGAGGCTTTCGAGGTGTTCATCGAACAACTGCGGCAGAAGTACGGGGACCGTGTTGTCTGGCACGATGACCGCATCACAGCCCTTGCCAAACGCCCCCCGTGGGAGGAACCATCCCCATAATACAACGCCCTGAAGGCGCTGGCGGCAGTTGTGGGGCCGCCGGGCCGTGGGTCGAGCCGACCGCCCTACAGACCAGCAGAGCCAGCAGGGCGACAGCTGAAAAGATCACAGTCCAACCGTCTGGGTCGCCCGACTCGTGATCGGCACCCCCGCCTCGGATCCGCGATAGAGGTAGTAGTACCAGAAAGTGTCGCGGTACTCCCGGGCCAGTTCGCGCCGGGCGCCGGCGGCATCACCCTTGTGTGCTGCCAGCAACTGACTGAAGTCGCTGTAACGTTGCTGGGTTGCGGCGCTCAGTTGCCTGCCATGGAGCGGCGGTGCCGGGATGGTACCGGTCTGCAGGCGCCCCTGCGTCATCCACAGCATGAGGGCTTCCTCATACAATCGGGGCAACACGGTCCCGGGGAAGGCCTGCGGAAACGTCGACAGACGGCGAATGTTCTGCACGATGTTGTCCGGGCGGGCCGTCTGCAGGTAATGGCCCATGAGCATATCGAAGGCCAGCAGGTTACCAGGATTGCGCTCCAGCAATTGCCGCAGGATGTCTTCCGGCGAAAAGAAACCGGGATAATCAACTTCCATCATGACCTGGCGCAGCCGGGCGATCTCGGCATCATCGGCGCGCGACGGATCGATTGCCAGTGCCGCCAGGTACTGCTCGGCCCATTGCCGATCCAGCGGCGACCGGGCCAGCAGCCCCAGATAGACACGTGCCGCTTGCGGGCGCCCCTTGAGGACGTTGACCAGAACCAGTCGGCGCAGGATCGAAGGACGGTCCCCCTGGATCTCCAGCGCCTCCTGCAGCATGTGTTCCGCCTTGTTAACGTAACCGAGATCCAGCAGGCTGTCGCCGAGAACCAGGAATCGTGGTGGTGCCTCTGGCGAAGGCAGGAAGATCGGTCCGTTCTCCAGATGCGGATAGGCAAACAGGTCCGCACCCAGGCGGCCGGTGAAACACAGAGCACGTTGGGTGTTGTAGACCGTAAGCACATCGTACGCCGTGAGGTTTTCAGTCTCTGCCAGGACCCTGGTCCAGTTCCGCTGTCGCGATTGATGATCGATTTCCAGCATGGTCCGGTGATTGGCGTCGAAGGTACCGTAGATGAGGATCACCGACAGCAGCGCCAACACCAGTGTTCCGGCTCGATACCTGCGGGTCCGTTCCACGTCGGGGGGACTGAAGGCCA
>JAQCJA010000387.1 GCA_027593305.1 bacterium | reverse complement strand
AACCACACACAGACGTGGTGCGCGCAGAGAAACTGGCTGGGCCCGTGGGGCTCTGGTTTCTGACCATCGCCGACAGCGGCGAACGGAAGTCGACCTGCGACGCATTCTTTACCGAAGCGATACGGGAGTACGAAGCGCAAGAGGCCCAAACGGCAAAGCCGGCCATCAAGAAACATCAGGCAAGCAAGGCGGCATGGGATGCTCGGCAGGCTGGCGTAAAGGATAGCATTAGGGCAAACGCGAAGGCCAAAAAACAGACGACCGAACTCGAACAGGCGCTACGTGATCTCGAAGATGAAGAGCCCACAGCGCCAAGAGTGCCGAAGCCGCTACGCGGAGACGATACTCCGGAGAATCTGGCATGGGTACTATCGCATGAATGGCCGTCAGGAGGCGTAATATCGAGTGAAGCGGGAATCGTATTCGGTTCGCACGGAATGGGTAAGGACTCAATCATGCGGAACCTGGGCTTGCTGAACATTCTCTGGGATGGTGGCGTGCATTCTGTCGGACGGCGCACATCCGAATCCTTCGTTCTGCATGGGGCACGTCTGACGATGGCGCTTCAGGTGCAGGAGGCGACCTTGAGGAGCTTCTTCGATCGTTCCGTTGGGTTGGCGCGAGGAACGGGTTTCCTTGCTCGGTTTCTTGTCGCTTGGCCGGAATCGACACAGGGATCCCGACCGTTCGTTGATCCGCCACCGTCCTGGCCAGCGCTGAGTGCCTACAACCGACGCATTCGCGAGATCCTGGATCAACCCTTGGTCATCGGTGACGACGGTGCGTTAACGCCACCCTTGATGCCATTAACTTCAGCGTCGAAGAACCTCTGGGTGACTTTTCATAACGCCATCGAGCGAGAGTTGCAGAGCAGTGGGGATTTGCACGACGTGCGCGACGTCGCAAGCAAGGCCGCGGACAACGCGGCCCGGATGGCGGCATTGTTCCAGGTGTTCGAGCATGGCACGGCTGGCGACGTGGAACCAGAAGCCCTTGAGGCAGCTTCCCGGATTGTCGCATGGCACCTAAACGAGGCCCAGCGCTTCTTCGGTGAATTGGTCCTACCGAAGGAGCAGGCTGGCGCGACACGGTTGGAACGCTGGCTACTCGACTACTGCCGGCAGAAGCAGACCGGCGTCGTTCCTCGGCGAGAAGTTCAAAGGCTCGTATCTCCCATTACTCTTCGGCAGAAGGACGCGCTTAACTCCGCTTTACGGGAACTATCCGAAGCCGGCAGGGCAAGGGAAGTTGATGACGGAAAGAGCAAAACAATCCACATCAACCCGGCGTTAATCGAATGGAACCGAGAATGACGCTCTCGACCCTGATCCAATCTGGTGGACTTGCCAAGGTTGCGACTGCGACAGTGGCGACAGTCGCGACAGGTCGGAGCCCTGGATCTGACACTGTCACAGTTGTCGCGGGTGTCGCAGGTGTCGCAGTCGCAAATCCCCAGGAAATCCCAGTCACTGAGGTCACGCACTCACCCCCCAGCCTCCGCGCCGTCAAGCTTCGCGAACAGGTCCGACAGGCTCGCGACTGGGTCATCCTCTACGCCATCCTCGATGAAGCGCAAGCGGCGTACGACGCTGGGGAAGTCACTTTGGAGGAAGTTGAGTCCCTTGCAGGCTATGCTGTCGAAACCAGCCTACAGGTGCCTGAACACGATGAGGACGGGCTTTTATCTGCTCTGCTGGCACGGCAACCGATTGTCCGAGTCCGATCTCGGTTGCTGGGGGAAGTCGTCGTGTGGGTTTCCGACGCCGTTGAGATTACCGAGGAAGTCGCGGAGATCGTCTACCGTGAATCCGAACTCCGGCAGATGGTGGGCCAGTCGCCGGACGAGGTGCGAGCTATTCACGCGCTCAAGCGGGCCCTGGACGGCGAGTTGATCGAGTGACCCGCCCACAACGCCGCTCTCCGCGCCCCTCGCCGCGAAACGCGGGTCAGCCTTCGGCCACGATGCCGCCGCAGGGAGGAAATCGCGTTGCGGCGCAACAAGTTACAGAGGGTACCCACCCCAGGCGCCTGGGTCTTCTGAGGCTGCTCGCGTGCCCTCTCGTCTACAAGCCGCGGCGTCTGCGCGACCGGCGCTGCCCTACACGTGCGAGGCGAGTCGCCTGGACGGGGGTATGCTCCGGACTTCAAGGCGCGCCGACTCCGGCTTGCCCACCTGGGCCAGTTGTCCGGCGATGGCCGCGACGTGCTCAAGATGGGCTCGGAGATCAGTTGGTGGCTGTATCGAGGAGGGCACGTCCCGCGTCATCTCCCGGACGTGCCGCAGAACGGCGTCGGCAGCGCGGACATTGCCAGCGAGGGCCTTCGAGACAAGCACCTCGAGGATCGATGGTAGGTACGGCAAGACTACGCAGGCTGACGCGGCGGATGCCTGGCGAGCGACCTCGGCCCTATTGGCGAGGTTGTACCAGTTGCCGTTCGGGGTGATCCCGAGTTTCTGGGCCAGGCTCCGAAGGGTGGGCGGATCGCGGTAGTCGGCGGGCGTTGCGCGCCACTCGACGATCGCGTCCGTAATGTCGGACCGGGTCAGCGTTTTGGGTCGGGGATCCATATCCCGAAGGTAACCACCGTTGACCGGTGGTGCAGTTCTTTGACAACCGAATAGGTGCAACCCCTCGGGGCGCGAATCGGCGAACTCGTGTCCCGAGGGGCTGGCTATCGCACCGGCACGGATGCTGCGTTCCGGGCACTGAAGGTGGAGCCATCCTCCAAAACGATCGTCACCTCGACAACTGAGGCAACTATATCGGACTGAAAGAATGAGGAGTAGGACCGGTCGGCTGCAGCAACGATCTCGGAGTAATCCTCATAGGGGATCCCGTGTTATTCACCTGCTCTGATCGAATTGGTGCCATCGAGCCGGAGTTGCCCGTCTGGTGCGGCACCGATGCGTAACCGGCCTGCACGATTGTCTGACCGAAGGCCGAGGCGTCAACCGAAGGATCAAGACGATCCAGCTGGCACATGCCGGTGGCGTCTGGCGACCGTACCCAGGCCAGCTGCAAGTGGAGCGGATCGACGAGCCTCAGGCTGAGCCCTCGGACCGACCGTACGGATCGGTCCGCAGCTCTCATCCGATGACGGGCGCGGCGCCGACCCTGTCGAGGAAACTCCATAGGCACTGCCAGTGGTCCGCGGCGCGTTGGCTGATCGATACCCAAACCCTTCTTCCATGGAGGGTGACCCGGGCCGGGACGTTGAGGTAGAGCTGACGTACCGTCTTCGGCGAGAGGCGCTGGGAGCTACGCCCAAAGATCTTGGGACGGCCGTGGCGGCGGTGTGCGCGTTCGTGCAACAACGCTGTGAGACTGAGCAGGTTGTAGGCCAGCAGATTGAGGCAGAGGATGGCCTGGTTGGTGGCAAAGGCATCGCGGCAGGGGTAGCGCTGCGAGGGTTCCTGACCGCGGTAGTGGGTCTTGGTGCGCACGGTGGAGGACAACTGCGGCGTCAGTGTCGACTTGAACTCGCCGAGCATCTGCTCATAGGTGCCGCGTTCGCGGTACAGATCGACGAGCAAGGGCCCGGTCATGGTCTGGTCGAAGCTGGTGATCAGGAAGAAGGAGCGCGCAAACAGGTCGCCGTCCTCGGGCGGCACGATGACGAGCACCACGCGTCGGTGGCGACTCCATTGATCGCCCTTGTAGCACAGTTCGTGGCAGCGAAATTCCTGCTCACGCAGTTCCTGCGGGCGCTGCTTGAAGTCCTCTTGGTAGGCCACCACCAGGTGCTGGGTGGCGGCTTTCAAGGGCGGGTAGGACTTGATGCGGAAGACATAGGACGGCCGCGGCTGGCGCTGCTCCAGATCTGTGAGCAAGGCGTCACTGGGAAAGCCGGCATCGCCACGAATGGTGACCTGGTCGGCGACGTGGGTGTGCACCCAGTCCAGGTAGGTCGGCAGCTGTTGCTCCAGTCCGTTGGCGGTGTGCACGTTGCCCTGGCGTAGACAGGCACCGAACAGCTCGTGGGTGTCGGCCGAGCCGAAGATCAGCGGATGGTAGCAGCGGATGTGGAAGTAGCCGTTGTAGGCCGACCCGGCCTGCTGGCCGTGGACCTTGAGCGGCAGGCTGTCGATATCGAGGGTGATGTCCGGCAGCCGCTGGCGCGGCCCCAGCCAGGCACAGCGCTGCTGCGCCAGCAACAGGTTGGCCTCGGCCAGCACTGTCAGGTTGCGTTCCTGACTCAGCGTCGCCAGCAGGCGCGAGATCGTCGGTTGCGAGGCCAGACCGTCGGGCACCATGGCCTCCTCCGAGGGCGTGCGCAGAGGACCGTCCTGCTTGCGTTCGCTGACAGCCAAGCGCAACGCCGGGTCGTGACGCAGCAGGTCGGCGTCGTCAGCATTCGTCCATCCCAACGCCAGCATTGTCAGCTCCGTACGCAGCAACTCCTGGAGAGGATGAATGACCATCGTCGGGCGGCGCGGATCCTGCAGTCGCTGTGCCAGCCACGGGATCAGGTCGACACGCTCCATGATTTCCCGCAGCAGGATCGCGCCCGCATCGCCGGTGAGTCGCTCGCGGCGCGCCTCGATGCGGATCGAGCCATTGAAGGTGGGCTGCAGAACCGCCCCTTGCTCCGGCAACTGGCGCTCCAGACTTTCACCCATCGGGTGTCCTCCTGTGGGGTAGGTGACGAGGGTTTCATTACAAGTGTTCCCCTCTGAAGCTACACCCAGGAGGCGCCTCAGAACAGCATTCTACACGCGGCACGGTGAATAACAGGGGCTTAGTCGACTGTCCCAACATACCGGGAATGATGCGCCTGTGCATCTTTGGGCTCCTCTATATCCGGCGGCAAAACCGCCGTCTCTCACCCACAGATTCTCCGGAGGAGCCGGAATTATAAGGGCCCATTATCGTGAGTCCGGTGCCGTCAGACAAGACGCATCTGGTCGATGCAT
>JAQCJA010000386.1 GCA_027593305.1 bacterium | reverse complement strand
CAACGGGTGTACATACAAAGACCGGATACTGCTCCTGGCGCAAGATGGCTTTTGCGCGAAGTGCGGCGGTCCGGTCGTCATAAATGCCGTAGACAGTCGACCCACTGCCCGACATCGATTGGGCCAGTGGAGCCGTGTCAGCCAGCAACTGGCTGGCTCGGGCGACGATGGGTTTGGTCTCTTCAACGAGAGGCTGGAAGTCGTTTTCAAGGACCGACCACAGTTTCCTCGCGTCGAGATACCCGCCGCGTGCAGAACTAACCAAGTTAGCGTACGGGGAGGGATTCGACAAGCCCCGCGTCTCCCGTGTCAGGCGCAGCTGTCGATAGGCCCAATCTGTGGCTACCGGCGCCGGGGGACAGACCAGCAGATACCACCAGTCGGGCGCCGTGGTCCATGCCTGCGGTGACAGCCGCTCACCCCGTCCCTCAACGAGCATCGTGCCACCGCGCACGGCAAAGGGAACATCCGAGCCGATCTCAGCGCCCAGTTCTGCCAGGCGCGCCAGGCCGAGGGGTTTCTGTGCGAGTCGGTCGAGAGCGCGCAGGATGGCTGCCGCATCGGCGCTGCCGCCGCCGCGCCCGGCGCCGGCAGGAATCACCTTGGTCAACTCGATATGACAACCACCGATGCCGGTTTCTCGGTGGTAGAGTTCTGCGGCGCGCCAGGCCAGATTGTCGGCTGCCATGGGCAGGGATGCATCGGAGCAGGACAGGCTCATATCCGTCGCCAGGGTGACAGCAATCGTATCGCACAGGCTCACTGCCTGAAATATGCTGAGCAGATCATGGAAGCCATCCTGCCGCGGCGACAGAACCTTGAGACCCAGGTTTATCTTGGCATGGGCGTACTCGACACAGCTGATTGAATTGTTCGTAAGTGACTGATGCGACACGTCTTGACCCTGATCGGAGTGGTCTGTACGTTGGCCCATTCTCGACAGTAAGGTAGTGCACCATCCCGGAGCCTGTCGCCCTTCTTTCCTGGACATTCCTGCCGTCTTGGCGGTCATACCTTCATGAATCCACGTATTGCTTTGACGTTCCGGGTGGCATTGGTGTTGCTGGCACTGGTGCCGGCAGCGCTGGTCCACGCGGATGCGGATGACGACTTCGGCCTGGCCCAGAATCTGTTCCGTGATGCCGGCGACTATGCGACATCGGCACAGTTGTTCGCCGAGTTCATGCGGAACTATCCGGGAGATTCGCGGCAGGCTGATGCAGCTCTGCTATTGGCCCGGTCCTATGCGCGGAGCCAGAGGTGTGCCGACGCCGTACCCGCATTTGAATCGTTCTATGAAGTACATACGGAACACGTGGCGGCCGCCGATGCCCGGCGGGAACGAGCCGATTGTCTGCAGGAGATCGGGTCCTTTGGTCGCGCCGCTGCCAGCTATGAAGACGTGCAACGGCTTTACAGTGAAGCCCAGTTCGCCGCGGCGTCGCTGCTTTCTGCCGCAGCCAACTACGTCCGCGCCGGGGACCTGAGCAATGCCGTCCGCGTTTACAACAAGCTTCTGGCGGCCTATACAAACAAAGTGGAAGCCCGCCGTGGGCGGTACCTGTTGGCGCAACTGCTGTTTGCCGGCGGTGATGCCGCCACGGCGCAGGGCCTGTTGGCGTCGATCTCGGTGACAGCGCCGGGCAGCGACGAGGCTCGCGATGCCCTGCTGCTGTCTGGAAATATCCATCTCGTGCTGCAGCGTGTCGGCGACGCGGAAGCCACCTTCAAGGCCTTGCATGGCGCCTTTGCCGGGACCGCTCAGAGTGATAGCGCTTACCTCGATCTGGCGGGACACTTGCTGGCGCAGGGGCGCTACGAGGACGCCGTCAGCAGCTACGCAGGTGCGGTGAAAATGGTCCGTGATGGCAACCTGCGAGCGCGGGCCCGCCTCGGACATGCCGATGCGCTCCGCCTAGCAGGTCGCACAACGGAGGCACTGGCAGAGTATGATGAACTCAGCGCCGCCGCATCACCCGTGCTGGACGAGGCGCGGCTGGGCCAGGCCATTGCCCTGGGGCAGAGCGACCACTTCGGTGCCGCCATCGGTTTGTTCCTGCAACTGGCTCAGGCGCCTTCCGGATTGCCGCCGTCGGCGGTTGCCGCCGCTGCTGTGCGTGAATTGGGTGCCCTGTACCGCCGTCAAGGGGACCTGGCCCGTGCCGCTTCGTGGTTCCGTCGTTATCTCGAAGAGGCGAAACGTTTTGGTGACGATTTTCCCGAAGCCGCTGCCAACCAGGATCTTGCCCGCCTGCAACTGGCCCAGGTCCTTGCTGCCAGCGGCTATCACGACAAGGCTGTGATCCTGTTTGGCGAGTTGGTTCGCGGTGCAGGACCACTGGCAGGTGAGTCTCAGTACGGCCTGGCTGCGGCGTACGAGGGGGTGGGCGAACGGCGTCTGGCCATTGGTGAGTATGGGGTCTTTCTCGAACGGTATCCTGGGCATGATCGTGCCACGCAGGTACGACAGCGCGTCGAATATCTGCGCGAGTACTCGATTGTCGATCCGGACCGCCTCGTCCGTTCGCTGCAACAGAGCTACATCGACGAACTGTCCGGCGTGCCACGCCAACAGGTCCGTCTGCGCGCCGCCCGAGCCCTGCTCGAGCACCAGGATTTCGCCAATGCGGTACGCGCCTGGGAAGCCTACGCCGGCTCGTACGCCAACGACCCGACCGCCGCTGAAGCTCAGTTCTACCTTGCTGACTGTCTCTACCGCCTGTCGCGTCAACGACAACTGGAAGGCGAGTCAGCATCTGCCGACTCGTTGCATGCCCTCGCCTTGCAGGAGGATCGCATTCTGGCCGGCGCCGACGCCGGCCGCTGGTCTCGGCTGGCCCATCTGCGGCAGATCGAATCGGCGGCAGCTACACAGGCCGACTCCATTCGCCCACGCGTGCTGGAAACAGGGTATGCAGACTTTCTGGCCCAACACCCCCTTGACGACGAAACTGCCGAGGCGCGGGCGCGGGCCCTGCTGGGTCTGGGTGATGCACGACGCCGGGCAGCATCGGCCGATTCGGCAAAGCTGGCCGCTGCTGATAGCGCCTATTCACTGCTGCTGCGGGAGGCGGCCTCTTCACCGCAAGCCCGGCGGGCCCGTTTCGGCCGTTGTCTCGTGGCTCTGCAGCGTGGGCACACGGCTGTCGCCATAGATTCGTTGTCGACGTTGTTGCCCACGCTTCCCGGGACAGCTCTGCAGCCGGAAGCCCTGGCGACTTTGGGACGGGCTCTGTTGCAGGCCAACCGTCATGCGGACGCCGCCACGCGGCTCAGCGAGTTGCTGTTGGCGTTCCCTGATTATGCCGGCCGACGGGAAGCCCAGGAACTGCTGGGCGACACCTATCTGGCTCTCGGTGATCCTGCCAGGGCGGCCGAGTTCTTTTCGGTGCTGTCGGCATCTGATCCGGCAAGTGATGTCAGCGGGTCGCTGCGCCGGCGCCTGGCTGAATCTCGGCAGCAACAGGGAGATACAGGCACCGCGTTGGCCATATTTGATGGCCTGTTGGCCGCAGGCGCCGGCGATGCCGACAGTCTGCAACTGGCACGGGGTCATTTGCTGGCCGGTCTCGGCCGGGTGCCGGAGGCCATCGCCGCCTTCGGCCAGGTGCGCAGTGACGCCCTGCTGCCGACTGCACGCCTGGGCGCGGCGGACCTGCCCTTCGCCGCCGGTCAGTTCGAGCCGGCCGCAGCTGCCTATGCGCCGCTTCTTGCCGGGGACGTCGACGCCGCCACCATGGGTCACGCCGTCGTCTCGCTGTACGAACTTGGACGTCGTGAGGCAGCCGACAAGATGGCCGGCCAACAGCTGAAGCGTTTTGGCAAAGATGGGGTCTGGTCGTACCTGTTCCGCCTGTATCAGGGGCGCTACTGGCTGCAACAACGGGAATACGACAAAGCGCACAAGATCTTTGAGTCTGTGGCCAAGGAGGCCGCCGTCAAGGCCGACGAGCCTGCCGCCCACCTCGAGATGGGCACCGGCGTGCCCGTGCTCATGCAACGCATGGCTGCCGACCCTGCCAGTGCCGGCGCCTTCCTGGCCGTCACGTCTCAGTGGGAGCAGATGCGTGCCGAACCCACCGAAGAAGGCACCGCCAAAGCCCTGCAGGCGCAGGCGAACTTTGCCCGGCAGTATCCTGACTCGCCCTTTGCTGCGGACATCTACCTGCGCCTGGCCGAGTTCCATCTTGCCCTCGACAACCTGTTGCCGGCGGCCGGCGCCTTTCGCCGGGTGGTCGACAATCCACATGCGACGCTGGCACAGAAACAGGACGCCATCTGGCAACTGCTGCAGTGTTATACGAAGCTGTTCCAGTGGGATGAGGCCCTGCGCATCACCCAGCGCATCCAGAGCGCGTTTCCTGATCACCCCAAGGGGACGGCCGTGCAACTCGAGATCGGCTACATTCTCAAGGAAATGGGGCAGCACACAAAGGCCATCACCTTCCTGCAGAAAGTGCTGGAGTGGGCCGAGGGTGAGGATGCTGCAGAGGCCCGCTTCTATATCGGCGAAGCCTACCGCAACACGGGAGAGTACCGCAAGGCGATCACCGCATTTTACCAGGTCGCCTTTCATGGGGCCGGTGCCAGCACACAGTGGATCAATTCCGCCGACTTCGAGCGCGCCCTTTGCCATGTGGAGCTCGGCGAATTCGACACGGCCCGCACCGTATATCAACGAATCATCAAACGAGAAGGCAGCAGCAGTGAATGGGGCCGACTCGCCCGAGAACGTGTCGATCAGTTGCCCGCCTTGCCCAGCAGAAACTAGCGCGTCTCCCCGAGCCAAGGGCCAAGCTATGGCACTGCTGTCCAAGATAATCTGGCTTCGTGCTGAGCTTGTTGTTTTTCCCTCTGGAAACCGTGTGTGAAGAGGCGTGAAACGGCGTTTTGCGAGACCAGGTCTGCTGTTTTT
>JAQCJA010000385.1 GCA_027593305.1 bacterium | reverse complement strand
ACAGGCCACCGGCGGGCACATCCGCCAACTGCACCTGCCAGTGGCCTTTGCGTGTCGTTTTGGCGCGCACCCAGTTCAGCGAGCGCCGCACGGGCTCCCCGTCGCTTTCGCGCACGAGTCGCACCGCCACGATTGCTTTCTTGTGGGGTTGTGGTGTCAGCCACCGACCGGCAAGGTGGATGGTCGCTGTGTCATCCGGGCCCCGTTGATGGATCTGCCAGTCCTGGGGCCCCACCTCGATGAGGACGCCGAGTTCGTCTTTCTTCTGCATCGATCCGCCTTTTCTGTCATCCCACCATCTTGAGGGAAATCCGCATGGTTGAACTGTTGTCCGTACGCAAGATCTGGGACCACGCGCCGCACAACGCTTTCACTGACTTGTTGTATGCGCACGAAGCCTGGTGGTGCACATTCCGTGAGGCCGAAGAACACGGCCACGTGCCCGCCACGATCCGCATTCTGCGCTCCGAGGACGGCACCGACTGGACATCTGTCGCCGAGTTGGTTGATCCCGGCGTCGATCTGCGCGACCCCAAGTTGTCCCTCATGCCGGATGGTCGGCTGCTGTTGCTCACCTGCGCCAACTTCATCGACGCCCAGGGGCGCTATACCACGCGCTCCCCACGGGTCTCATTCTCCGCCGACGGCCGGCAGTGGACGCCGCTGGAGAAATGTCTGGCAGAGGATCACTGGTTGTGGCGTGTCACCTGGCATGACGACGTCGGTTACAGCGTGTCCAAACTCGGCATCGGCAACAACCCCCGGCGAGGCTTTCTGTATCGCACGACGGACGCCCGCCAGTGGGACTTTGTCGCCGAATTCCTGCTGCCCCACGACACCTGGACGGCGAGCGAAACAACCGTCCACCTGCGCCCGGAGGGGGATATGGTTGCCCTCATCCGCCCGGACTGGATCGGCACCAGCCCGAAACCGTATGTGGACTGGTCCTTCACCCGCATCGAGCAGAGCCTGGGTGGACCCAACTTCATCATCCTGCCGGACGGTGCCATGTGGGCTGCCGCCCGGGGCCGTGGACCGGACGGGCAGGCGGCGACAGTACTTGCCCGTATGACCGATACCAGTTACACCCCCGTCCTCGTGTTGCCCAGCGGCGGCGACTGCTCCTATGCGGGCATGGTCTGGTACGACGGGTTGTTGTGGATGACGTACTACTCCTCCCACGAGAGCAAGTCCAGCATCTACCTGGCAAAGATGCGTCTGGACGAATAGCCGCGCTTGCCTCAGTCGGCGCTGCGCCACACGGGGCCCGTCTCGGTTTCCTGCCAGAGGCGAGCAAAAAGGACCGGGTCGCCGTCGCCCTCCCAGAAGTCGGTGACGATGTTGCTGGCGTAGGAAGGTGGCGGCCCCGGCACCTGGAAACCATGCAGGCGCTGCAGAAATCTCATGTCATCGTGATGCCCCGCGGGCCGATCCGGATCATGACGCAGATAGATGGTCAGACCATCGCCGTAACACATACGCACAAGGGCCGGTGGCAGAGAGGGGGGCTCCGCTTTGCAGCGCTCCAGTCGATCGCGATCGAGGCAGACGCCGATGCCCGGTGCCTCCGGGACCTCGACAGAGCCGCTGATTACGGGCATGCTGTGCGTGGTCACATCTTCTTTCCACAGGTGACAAAGGTTGACGTGGTCAATAATAGCATTTGTGACCACGGAAACTTCGTGCGCCAGAAAGGCCTGATTGATGGTGCCACCGGTCTGTTGGTACATGATCGGCGTATGCGTGGCCTCGGCGATGGCACCCAGTTTCAGGGCGGAGCCGATGGGAGCATGCCCACCCATGTAGCCGTCTACCATGCCCTCCACCATGAGCGCGCCGGGGCCATGGTGCAGGATGATGGGTAAGGCGCACTGCTCCTTCAGCAGACGGTAACCATC
Source organism: bacterium (assembly GCA_027593305.1). GTDB lineage: Bacteria > Latescibacterota > UBA2968 > UBA8231 > UBA8231 > UBA8231. Next base: position 3,020 of record JAQCJA010000385.1, on the reverse strand, counting down.
CCGATCCGTGGCGGGGACCACATCCTCGAAACGCCCGGCGATGGGGAACCTCTGGAGTTCGGCCAGGATCGGGCGGATGTGATAGTGGTCAGAATTGGCGTTGAAGTCGTAGTGGATGTGGAAGCCGGGCGGCGCCACTCGCTGCATCGCTTCGGTCTGCTCAATGACATTCTGCACCTCGTCCACATGATACTTCAGCCAGCGATAGCCCAGGCGGGCGGCCTGTACGACCTCTTCCGCCATGTCCTGTGGTGGGCGGGACACCGACCACGCCGCCACGGGAATCCAGCCGCGCACCTGCGGCCCCATGAGTTTCCACGCCGGCAGCCCCAGATGTTTGCCCATCAGATCGTACATGGCACAGTTCAGGGCCAGATCCGTTTCCGCGTTGATCCAGTCAAAGGGGCTCGTGCCGATGTATCTGGCGGCGATGGCGGCGGCGTCCACACCACTGCCGATGGCCTCGCCGATGCCTTCCAGCCCGTCGTCGGTGTGTACGACAAAGACCGTGCGTTGCTGAAACACCTTGCCGTGGTAGCGGCGGATGGCGGCGGCATTGAAGTCCTGCAGGGGCGGCTGGATCACGTGCACCTCGACGTCGGTGATCTTCATGACGTCTGGCCACCCTCACCCATGTCCTGCAACAGGCGCTCTACCACCTTCTTCCGCTGCCGGAAGCCGGCGACCTGCTTCAACTCATACAGTTCTTCCGGGATGGCATCGCGGTACTGCTCCAGGGGGCCGGAGCCCGGGGACCACGAGGCATAGGACGTGCCATAACGGACAAAGACCGTGCGCCGCGGCGTCTGCTGCGTCCAGCGCAGGGCCCCGTGGCACAGGGCCTCGGTGAACAGCACGACATCCCCCGCCCGGACGGAAACATTGTCGACCACGGGCGGACCGTCGGTGATGTCCACCCCTGCGGGTCGCGCAAAGTGTGATTTGTGGCTCCCCGGGATGCAGACGAAGCCGGTGCCTTTCGGCACGTCCACGAGGGACACGCCAGCATTCAGAAACGTGGCAAAAACCTCACCGTCCACCGCCTGGTAGTCATTGGCGGGGTGATGAAGCCCACCGCTGACGCCGCCGTGAAAGGCGAGGGCATCACTCTGGCGCGTGTTCTGGGTCAGGGCGCAACCCAGATGCTGGGGGCAGTTGTGCGTCAGGGCCAGCACGACGCGCATGATCTCAGCATTGAGCACGAGCCGCTGGAAGACCTCATCAACGTACTCCACCTGGTTGATGGAGCGCGGCGTCGTGGCCCGGGTGCTGGGATCACGGTACGACTTGAGCGGCGGCGGCAGATCGGCGTCGTCACGGGCGTGCCAATCGTCACTCAGTTCTACCATGCGTTGCACATCCGCCGGCGACACCGCCTGCGGCAGCACGAGATACCCGTGCAGGTCGAATCGCCACTTCTCTTCGTCTGTCAGCACCCTTCGTCTCCGTCCTCTGGGGTGTATCCTGCCGGCAACGTATGCATTGGCCGTCGGCAACATAGTAAGGAGCACTTGAGCAGGCAGCCAAGTCCGCCTACACTCCGCCGATGATGGTACCCCAACAAGAGGGTGCGGCGAAAGGATGAGCCAAAGGGATGAAGCAGATGACGGAAGCTGAATTGTATCTGTTCGATGTGCACGGCTGGCTGCGGATTCCCCAGGTCCTGTCGGCTGACGAACTGGCGGCAGCGAATGCCGCCGTGGACCACCACGCGGATCGCATCGCAATCCGGCCGAACGACCTGGCACGTGAGTCCGGCACCCTTGCCGGCGCCACAGGTCGAGGCGATCTGGGCGGCATGCTCACCTGGGACAAGCCCTACTGCGAGCCGTTCCGCGCCATGATGGTCCATCCGCGACTGACGCCCTATCTGGAGGCCCTTCTGGGGCCCGGCTTCCGCCTCGAGGGCATGGGTACGATCACCATGGACGAGGGCGCGGAAGGGTTCTGGTTTCATGAGGGCGGCGAGCCCTTCGACCGCTCGCGAGGTTTCCTCTACCGCAACGGCCGCATGTACACGGGCATGACCAATGCCGCCGTGCAGCTTGCCGATGTCGGCCCGGGGGACGGCGGCTTTGCCTGTCTGCCCGGCAGCCACAAAGCCAATTACCCCTGCCCGGATGACATCCGCCTGTACGAGGCGCACCAGGAACGTATGGTGCAGCCCACGGCCCGCGCCGGGGACGTCATCCTCTTCTGTGAGTGTCTGATGCATGGCGCCCTGCGCTGGACGGCCCACCACCAGCGCCGCACCGTCATCATGCGCTACAACAATGGCGTCACCTCCGAGAGTGTGATGGGCAGCTACACGCCCCCCGACTTTCACGCCGAACTGACAGCAGAACAGCAGGCCGTCATCTCGCCGCCGGGATACCGGGGCGAAGACAAGGGCTCGAAGCTCTATGGGCGCAAACAATGAGCAAACCATGAGAGAACCAGTGAATCGTTCAGGAGGTCCCATGAAACCCGCCCGCCTGCTGCTGACCCTTTTCCTGCTGCTGACCGCCATGACCGAAGCCAGATCTGCCGTGCCGTATGCGGAGCGCACCGATACCGTCGCCGAAAAGCTGCGCCTGCTGACCGAAGCCTACGCTGCCGGCGATGACGATCTGGCCTTGAGTCTGGCTGCGTCGCTGCGCGAAACCATCCGCTTCGAGAAGAAGGAGGACTTTGCCACCGCGCCGGCACAACTGACACTCGACGACATCGTCGCCGTGGCGGACCTGCCGAAGTCGTGGGCTCGCTGGGCGCAGGGCTGGCAACACGCCCGCGTCGTCACACTGGACGAACCGGCCGGCATCGAACGCCGCGGCGAGCCTGTGGATCTGCGCGCCGCCTTCCCAGCCAGCCAGCTTGTCGACCTGCACCGCGAGGTCCGTGTCGTGCGCGTCGATCCGTCGTCGAAACGATTGATCGAGATCACCTCGCAGGTCTACGGCATCGAACGCACGCCGCAGGGCCTGGTGGCACACGTGGTCTTTCTTGCCGATGTCGATGCCGATGGCAAGGCGACATATCTG